>JACCRW010000015.1 GCA_013813345.1 Actinomycetota bacterium | reverse complement strand
CCGGAGCCGCATCCGGGCCGGTCGCGACAGCAGCGACGACCGCGGCTGTGACGAGGGCGAGTAGGGCACTTGCGACCACGAGCAGTCTGAGTCGTCTTCTCGACACGATGCGTCTCCTTTTCCCCGTTGAGATCGCGGCCCTTACTCCGACAAAGAGCTACGAGTGCAGCTAGGATCAAACGGCTCTTGAGAGCCCATGTCAAGTCGATACCGATGATCGCTCTGGTCGCCGCCGTGATCGCCGCGCTCGCCGCGCTTGGGTCGAGCGACGCGGGCGTCACGAAGCCCGCGCTCGTCCTTGCCGACCGGAGCCCGCTGACCATCGCCGGCCGCGGCTTCGAGAGTGGCGAGCGGATCGTCGTCAAGGTGGTCGGCACCGGCATGGAGCGCCGGAGGACGATCGTGGCCGATCGCCTGGGCCGCTTCACAACCCGCTGGGCTGGGGCGGTGCTGCCGGAATGCAGCCCCTACACGGTATCGGCGACGGGCGCGCGCGGAAGTCGCGCGATGCTGCGCCGCGTTCAGATCCCGCCCGCCTGCGGGATCGCCCCGCAGCCCTAGCCGAGCTCGCCGCGCTCGAAGAGCGGCCGGGTCACGCGGTCGAGCTCTCGGGCGACCTCGTCCGCGGGCTGGCCGAGGTAGACGCCGTTCTCGAGGATTCCCTCCGCGGCGTCCTCGATCTCGGGCCAGGTGGAAATCGCGGGCACGCGGCGGATCGTCGGGATCGCGTCGAGGAACACGCGCGCACGCTTCGGCGGCCGAGACGGATCGAGGAACGCGTCGGAGCGCGAGACCTCGATCAGCGAGGGCACGATCCTGCCCGTCTCGGAGACGATCCGCTGGCCCTCGGCGCCGAGAGCGAACTCGACGAACCGCCAGGCGGCGTCCTGCCGCTTCGAGTCGCTCGTCATGCAGTAGGCATCCGAGTGCAGGATCCCCGCCCGCTTCCGGAAGCTCGGCAGCGGCGCGATGTCCCATTCGAAGTCCTCGATCGTGCGGAACGTCGGCGTCGAGCGGCGCGAGGAGAGCAGCATCGCGAGCCGGCCGTTCGCGAAGCGCGCCTCGTCGTCCTCGGCCTCGACCTCGATGTCGGACGGGATCACTCCGCGCGGCTGGCGCAGGGCGATGAGCTCGGCGAGTACCCCGAGACCCTCGGGGGTGTCGAGCGTCAGCCGGGTCGGTCGCTCGGGGTCGTCGACGAGCTCGCCGCCGTTCGACCAGAGGAACGGCGCCACGCGGATCAAGGTCGGCTCGATCCCGAGCCCGTAGACCGCTGCCTTCGCCCCGCCCGCGTCCGGGTCGCCGGCGACGAGCGGGTTGCCGTTCGCGTCGAGGGTGAGCCGGATCGCGGTCGAGACGAGGTCGGGCCAGCGCCAGTCGTCCTGCGGCTCCGCGATCCCCTGCCGCTGGAAGAGCGTGCGGTTGTAGTAGACGACCAGGCTGGAGACGTTCTGAGGCAGGCAAAGCTGCTCGCCGCGCCAGCGGAAGGCCTCGAGTGCCTCGGGGTAGAAGTCGCGCGCTTGGAAGGCCTTCGACCGAGCCAGCCGTTCCTCGATCGGCTCGATCGCCCCCTTCGAGGCGAACTGACCGTAGAAGCGGTAGTTGATCAGGAAGAGATCGGGCGGGCTACCGCCCGAGATCGAGGTCGAGAGCCGCGCGATCAGATCCGTCCGGTCGCTCGCCTCGATCAGCTCCACCTCGGCCCCGGGCTGCTCCTGCTCGTAGGCATCGATCAGCGTGCGATAGGCCGCGAGCTCCTCGGGATCGCCGAAGACGAGGAGCCGCACCGGGTCGGTCGCCCCACCGCCACCCGCGCCGCCGCAGCCGGCGGCCAGGAGGCAGGCACCGAGCACACCGAGAAGCGCGAGACGCGGGAACACCGGAGCAGGAATAGCACGACCTATCCCTTGACCTTCGGCAACTCCGTCCGCCAGATGCTGCGGCCGTGCGTCGCTGCGTAGATCACTCGGTCGGCGCTGTGCTTGCCGGCCGCGAGCGTCAGGTCGTACACGGCCACTGGCGGAAGCCCCACAGCGGCCATGATCCAGCTCGTTCCGCCCGCTTCTGGAGCGTCAGCCTGTCGGATGCCTCGGAAGTGTCCCGTCCCTGGACGAACGCCGCGGCTGCGGCCGTCGTCAGGAGGGCGATCAGCGCGACCACGACCGCCAGTCTCCTCTTCCTGCGCATGTGCTCCCCCATCTTCCGGCGCCGCGCCGCGCGCCAATTCGAGTGTCATCGAGTCCGCAGTACGCGGGACCGGGAGGTATAGTTGCAAAGACCTTTGGGAAACGCAAGAACTCTCTGCAACCGGCGTCAGCCGTCGTGCGGCTTCGCCATGGCTCGATAGTCGAGCGCGCGATCGAGCGTGGCGTCGTCGACGCCGGCCTCGCGCGCGACCTCACGGAGCGAACGCCCCGAGGAGGCCGCGGACTTGACGATCTCGGACGCCTTGTCGTAGCCGATATGCGGGTTGAGCGCGGTTGCAGCGGCGAGAGTCAGCTCGGCGTAGCTCTCGCACTGCTCCCGATTCGCCTCGATCCCGTCGACGCACTTCTCGGCGAGGAGCCGCGAGGCCGAGGCGAGGAGCGAGATCGACTGGAGCAGGTTCCGAGCCATCATCGGCACGAACACGTTCAGCTCGAAGTGCCCCTGCATCCCGCCGGCGGTGATCGCGGCGTCGTTTCCGATCACCTGCGCCGCAACCTGGGTCACCACCTCCGGGATCACCGGGTTCACCTTGCCGGGCATGATCGAGCTCCCCTTCTGAAGCTCAGGGAGGAAGATCTCGGCGAGCCCGGCGCGCGGCCCGGAGCCCATCAGGCGGAGGTCGTTCGCGATCTTTGTCAGCGAGACGGCCGTCGTCTTCAGCGCTCCCGAGGCCTCGACGAGCCCGTCGCGCGCGGCCTGCGCCTCGAACGGGTCGGCCGGGGCGGAGATCTGGAGGCCCGTCTCGTCTGCGAGCAGCCTCCGCACGCGCTCGGCGAACTCCGGATGCGTGTTCAGGCCGGTGCCGACGGCGGTTCCGCCGAGCGGGATCTGGCCGAGCCGGCGGCGCGAGTCGCCCACGCGCTCGCTGCTCTGGCGCACCTGCGCCGCGTAGCCGCCGAACTCCTGGCCGAGCGTGACGGGAACGGCGTCCATGAGGTGCGTGCGTCCCGACTTGACGACGTCGTCGAACTCCGTCGCCTTCGCTTCGAGCGAGCCCGCGAGTTGCGCCAGCGCGGGGAGCAGGTCGTGCTCGACCTCGCCGAGCGCGGCGAGATGGACTGCTGAGGGGAAGACGTCGTTCGAGCTCTGACCTAAGTTGACGTCGTCGTTCGCATGGACATCATTCCCGCTATTGGCCCCGGCGAGCGCGGCGATCACCTCGTTCGCGTTCATGTTCGAGCTCGTGCCGGAGCCGGTCTGGAAGACGTCGATCGGGAACTGGTCGTCGTGCTCCCCGTTTGCGATCGCGTCGGCGGCGGCGGCGATCCGCTCGGCCTTCTCGGCGTCAAGTAAGCCGAGCTCGGCATTCGCCCGGGCGGCGGCTGCCTTGATCCGACCGAGCCAGCGTGCGACCGGCACCGGGATCGGCTCGCCGGAGACCGGGAAGTTCGCGATCGCCTTCTCCGTCTCGGCGCCCCAAAGGTCGCGCTTCGCCTCGGTGCTCACGCGCCGATTCTAGCGAGGGCCGGAACGGGTCAGACGGTGCGGATCCGCGTCAGCCGCAGGAGCCGGCGGCCGGCTCGCTCGCTCGGCTTGGCCGCGAATGCCCAGCCGACGTACGCGCAGCGCGGGCACTCTCCCGCACCCTCGTGTCGCCGCGGGCCGGGCACGAACAGTCGCACCTGACCGCATCCGAGACATTCGACAGTGGGCCGCTCCACGCCATCTCTATCGACGCACCAGTGCCGGGGGCAACTCCCCCACGCGAGGGAATCCCAAGTAACAGTCTGTCACTTGGGACGCGCGGCGGCGAGGAGCTCCTCCCAGCTACAGAGCTTCAGCCGCGGCCGGCCGTGCGGCTCGCCGGCGCTGCGCTCGGCGAGGTCGATCGCCTCCCAGCCGGCGTACATGACGGCCTCGACGCCACGCTCTGCGAGCAGCGCGTCGAGGCTGCCCGCCGCACGGGGCGGCAGGAGCCCGGCGCGGGCGTCCTCGAGCAGGAGCTCGACGGTCTCGGTCGCGTCCTTCTTGTTCGTCCCGATCACACCGCTCGGTCCACGCTTGATCCAGCCCGCCACGTAGAGGCCGGGCTCGACCCGACCGCCGACGTTCGGGATCGTACCGGAGCCCTCGTCGAACGGAACGCCCGGCACGCCCACGCCGCGATAGCCGACGCTGCGGAAGACGACGCCGCAGGCGAGCGTCTCGCGCTTGTCGGTCGGGACGGCGCGGCCGCCGACGAGCTCGTTGCGGACGAGCTCGATCGCCTCGACCCGCTCCTCGCCGAGGATCGCGACCGGCGAGGTACGGAAGCGGAGCCGGATCGCACGCGGCTTGCCTGACGGCTTGCGCTCTGCGTAGTCGCGCAGGTGCTCGATGCTTCGGCGCACGGTCGGTGCGGCGGCGGCGAGCTCGGCGTCGCTAGCAGGATCGAGCTCGAGCTCGGCCGGGTCGACGATCACGTCTGCGCCTTCGAGCTCGCCCAGCTCGCCGACCTCGACGGGCGTCCAGGCCGCCTGCACCGGGCCGCGGCGGCCGACGACGAGGATCTCACGGATTCCCGAGCCGACGATCGCAGCGATCGCCGCGTCGGTCGTGTCCGTGGCCGCCAGCTCCTGCTCGGTCAGAGCCAACATCCGGGCGACGTCGAGCGCAACGTTGCCGTTCCCGATCACGACCGCACGCTCGCCGGAGAGGTCGAACGTCAGCTCTTGGAAATCGGGGTGGCCGTTGTACCAGGCGACAAGCTCGGTGGCCGCGAAGGAGCCGAGCAGATCCTCGCCCGGGATTCCCATCCGCCTGTCGGTCTGCGCGCCGACCGTGTAGACGACTGCGTCGTAGAGGTCGGCCAGCTCCTCGTGCGAGACGTCGCGGCCGACCTCGACATTGCCGAAGAAGCGGAAGCCCGGCTGCTGCGCGGTCTTCTCAAACGCGCGCGAGACGGCCTTGATCTTCGGGTGATCCGGCGCGACCCCGAGCCGCACGAGCCCCCACGGCGTCGGCAGCCGCTCGATCAGGTCGATCTCGACCCCGAGATCGCTCGCGAGCAGCGCCGCAGCCGCATAGAAGCCGGCCGGCCCGGATCCCACGACGGCGACGCGGAGGTTGGCACCCGGACTCACCTGCGCGATGCTACGGAACATGAAGGGAGTCCTCGTGGGGCTGCTGCTCCTTCTTCTCTGCGTCGGCTGCGGTGGCGACGACCGCGACGGCGAGGAGTTCGCGCTGTACCACCTCGAGACGGCGATCGGCCCACCGGGCCTCGACGGCGAGCTGCGTTGCGGGCCGCCGCGCGTGGCTTGTCCCGGCATCCTGGAAGAGTCACCTGACCGGGTCTTCCGCTATCCGCTCTTGGCCGAGCCTGCGCTCACCGGCGACGACATCGATCGCTCGACGGTCCGGCGTGCCACCGACCCGAGCACCAAGGGAGCGGTCGTTCTGGTCGACCTGACGGTCGAGGGGAGCGAAGCCTTCGAGCGGCTGACCAAGGAGGCGGCTCGGGTGGGCGGGCGCGATCTGGCCTGGCATCACATCGCGGTAGTCGTCGGTGACGAGATCGTCGTCTTTCCGCAGGTCGATTTCGACGTCTACCCCGACGGGATCACGGACGCGCCGGAGCTTCAGATCGCGGCGGCAGATGACGCCGACGCTCGCGAGCTCGTCCAGAGGCTGCGCGGCGACTAGGGACGCCAGACGCCGCCGGTTTCGGGGAACATGGGGCACGTACAGAAACCATCCCGAGCGAAGGAGAAAGCATGGGCGGTCTCGACGATCTGCTGAAGGGCGCACAAGGCGGGAGCGGCGGAGGCGGCCTCGGTGGGCTGCTGGGCGGAATCCTCGGCGGCGGCGCAAGCGGAGGCTCGCTCGCCGGTGGTGGGCTCGGCGGCAACCCGATGCTGCGGATGCTGCTGCCGATGGTGGCCTCGATGCTCGCGAACGGCGGTCTCAAGAAGGTGCTCTCGGGACTCCAGGCGAAGGGAAAGACCGCGGAGACGGATTCCTGGGTCTCGACGGGCGAGAATCAGCCGGTCGCGGGCGAGGACATCCGCGACGCGGTCGGCGACGACGAGATCACGAGCATCGCGGACAAGCTCGGCGTCTCGAAGGACGAGGCTGCGACCGCGGTCGCGACGGTGCTCCCGGACGTGGTCGACCAGGTCTCGCCTAATGGCGAGCTGCCACCGGACGACGAGCTCGAGTCGGCCTTCGACCGGCTGAGGAAGGTGGAGGCCTAGGCCGTTCCGGGCCGCACGAGGCCGGACTCGTAGGCCGCGATGACGGCCTGAGTCCGGTCTCGAAGGTCGAGCTTCGCGAGTACGCGGGCGACGTGCGTCTTGACGGTGTGGTCGCTGACGACGAGCTCGGCGGCGATCTCGCCGTTCGAGAGCCCGCGGGCCAGGAGCTTCAGCACCTCGAGCTCGCGCGCGGTCAGCTCGTCGAGCGCCGGGGGTGCGACGGTCGGCACGCCGCGCTGCGCGAACTCCTCGATCAGCCGTCGCGTGACCGCCGGGGCGAAGAGCGCGCCGCCGTCGGCAACGATCCGGATCCCGGCGACGAGTTGATCCTCCGGCGCGTCCTTGAGAAGGAAGCCGCTCGCGCCGGCGCGCAGCGCCTCGTAGACGTACTCGTCGAGATCGAACGTCGTCAGCACGAGCACTCGCGGTGCGTCGGGCGAGCCGTCGACGAGCTGCCGTGTCGCCTCGAGGCCGTCCACGTTCGGCATCCGCACGTCCATCAGCACGACATCGGGCCGAAGCTCACGGGCAGCCGCGACGGCCTCGGCGCCGTCGCCCGCCTCGCCGACGACCTCGAGGTCGGGCTCGACGCCGAGGATCATCCGGAAGCCGGAGCGAACGAGCCGCTGGTCGTCGACGAGGAGGACTCGGATCATCGAAGCGGGAGCCGAGCCTGCAGTGCGTAGCCGCCCTCAGCGCGCGAGCCCGCACTCAGCTCGCCGCCGTAGACCGCGACGCGCTCCCGCATCCCGACGAGCCCGTGCCCGCCGGCACCGTTCTCCGAGCCTGAGCCGTTCGCCGAGCCGGGACCGTCGTCGGTGATCTCGAGCTCCAGCTCGTCCGCGCCGTAGCGAACGCGGACGTGCGCACAGGCCGGGCCGGCGTGTCGAAGCGCATTCGTGAGCGCCTCCTGGACGATCCGATAAGCAGAGAGATCGACTCCGGGCGGGAGCTCGATGGGCTCGCCCTCGACCTGAACCTCGACGGGCAGCCCGGCCTCGCGGATCTGCGCGACGAGTCGGTCGAGCTCCGCGAGGGTTGGTTGCGGCGCGAGCGCCAGCTCCGCATCGTCCGCGCGGAGGAGCCCGAGCAGCCGCCGCATCTCGGCGAGGGCCTGCTTGCCGGTGGCCTCGATCGAGTCGAACGCCTCGCGGGCCTCGGCTAGATCCTCGTCGAGAACGCGACGACCGCCGCGGGCCTGGAGGACGATCACGCTGACGCCGTGCGCGACGACGTCGTGCAGCTCGCGGGCGATCCGTGCCCGCTCCTCGGCGACTGCGGTGCGCGCCTTCTCGTCGCGTTCGCTAACGAGCAGCCGCTCCCGCTCGCGCCGGATCCGGATGACGGCCCCGCCGACGAACGGCGCCCCAATGAAGAAGCCGAAGAAGAGGAAGCCACTCACGTTCAGGCTGCTCCCGTCCTGCACCATCGCACGCACGATGGCCACCAGGACAACGAGCGAGCCGATGGCGAACACGCGGCCGCGCGTGTGCGCTCCGGTGGAGTAGAGCGCGACCGCTACCGGCAGGATCACGCCCATCGGGTCGTTGGTCGGAACCGTGTTGACCGCGGTGGCAAGCTCGAGCGCAGCGAGCTCGAGCAGGAGCGTCAGCAGAGGAGCCCGAAGCCGCAAGAGCAGGAGCGCAGTCATCACGAGCGCAATCGGGGCCAGCTCGTACCGGTTCTCTGACCATTCGGAGTCGAGCCAGAGCTCGACCTGAGCGAGCGCGCCGAGTGCGAACAGGAAGGACAGCTCGCCGTGCGCGCGGAGGAACCGCCGAATCATGGGCTGACGCTAGCGCAGCGAGAAGCGCCTGTCGTCGCCCGCGAAGGCGATCGCGAGATCGCTCTCAGGAGCGATCCAAGTTCGCCCCGAGCACCGATGCCACTCGGTCTCCTCGGGCCTAGCGTCCCTTCACGTCAGCACTCGACCGGAAGGAGCAACCATGACCCTTACTCGACAGAACATCCTCGGCACCGGCTTCGCGGCCGCCGTCCTGACCGCGGTGGCACTCGCGGCGGCAAACTTCGTCGGCGACGGCGAGAACGGCGGCGCCGGCGCGTACGCGATCACGCTCGTTGCGTCCTTGCTTATCGCGGCCGTGCTCTTCGGCTGGGCGATCCCGCGGATCGAGCGGCCCGCACGCATGGGGCTGATCGTGGGCGTGCTCGGCCTGCTCTCGATCGCGGCGTACTGGACAGGACTTCCCTACGTGCTCGGCCCGGCCGCGATCGTGCTCGGGCTGCTCGCTCGCAGCCGGGTCAAAGAAAAAAACGGCGGCGCCGCCGCTGTGATCTTGGGCCTGCTCGCAACCATCGGCGGAATCGCCGCCGTGATCGGGGATCAGGTGTTCTAGAGAGCTAGTGCGAGCAGCCGGAGCCGCACGCGCCCCCGTGCTCGGCAGCGGGGGCGTCTGCGCCCTCCTCGACCGTGAACGAGTGGCCGCAGCCGCACGAGGCCTGGGCGTTCGGGTTGTCGATCTTGAAGCCCGACTCGGCGAGGCCGGTCAGGAAGTCGATCGTCGCTCCCTTGAGATAGGGCGCGCTGTGGGGGTCGATCACGACCGTGACGCCGTGCTGCTGGATCTGCGCGTCGCCTTCGGCGGCGCCGGTGTCGAAGCCGAGCCCATACTGGAA
>JACCRW010000010.1 GCA_013813345.1 Actinomycetota bacterium | reverse complement strand
AGACCGGCCCGGTCGGCCGCAGCAACGGTCGGCACGAAGCGCGACATCCAGGTCGGGCCCCCGAGCGCCGAGGCGGCCGAGCCGAGCGTGACGATCGAGAGCGCGACGGCGAAGCTCCCATAATCGGTTGGGCCGAGCAGCCGCGGCACGAGCGTGATCAGGAGGACGAGCGTGACGGCCTCGAGCGCCTTCCCCGCCAAGCCCACCAGCACCGTCGTCCGCATCAGGCCGGAGCCCGCAAGAGCTCGCGAATTCGCCTCGTGTGGAGGTCGAGATCGTGCTCCACAAGTGCGGCCGCCGCGCTGCCTGGAGACACCTGGTGCCCAGGGAAGACGCCCCTGCGCGCCACCTCGGCGAGGCAGTCCGCGAGCGCGTCGACATCGCCGTTTCGGAAGAGGAGACCGGTCACGCCCGGCTGAACCATCTCGGCCAGCCCACCCGTGGCGCTCGCGACGACCGGGACTCCGCGGACGATCGCCTCGAGCGCAGTCAGCCCGAGCGGCTCCGCCCAAGTCGAGGGCGCCACGAGCGCCCACGCCGGCGCCAACTCGCGCTCGATCTCTCTGCGCGGGACCCGCCCCGCAAACTCCACCGCGGCCTCGAGCTCGAGCGACCCCGTCAGCGTCTCGAGCCGCGCCCGCTCGGGTCCATCGCCGACGATCCGGAGCCTCGCAGCCGTGCCGCGAGCGCGCAACAGGCCGAGCGCGCGCAAGAGGACGTCGACGCCCTTCTCGGCGCTGAGCCGGCCGGTGAAGAGGAAGAGCGGCTCCTCGGCCGGTGCCCGCGAGAAGGCGGGGCCCGGCGGATCGATCGGCCAGGGCAGGAAGCCGGCCTCCACCCCGGCCCGCGCAAGCTCCGAGCGCATGAAGCGACTGCAGGTGACGACGGCGCCCGCGCTCTCGATCGCAGCGCGGATCAACGCATACCGTGGCTGCTCCCGCAGCCAGCGCGCCGGCGAGAGACAACGGTTTCGCAGGCAGGGCGCCCCGGCCCGAACCTGGCAGATCGCCCCGTCCGGGAGCAGCTTGTGGCCCGTCGGGCAGACGGGCTTGTAGTAGGCGATGTTCAGCACCGTTCTCGTTCGGCGCAGCGGGGCGAAGATCGCCGGCGAGAGGAAGATCTCGAACATGCTCACGTAGACCGCATCCGGACGAAAGTCCGCGACGGCGCGACGGACGTCGAGAGCGGCGAGGGGGTTCGCGATCTGGAGGAAGGCCTGGGCGGCGAGTCGCTCGGTCCCGAAGGCGCGATAGTCGGCGTGGGCGCCCGGCCCGGCGCTGCTCGTCAGGAGGGCGACCTCGTCACCGGCGGCTCGCAACCCGCCCGCGACGAGCTCCAGGTAGGTCTCGATCCCGCCCTCCTCGGCGGTCCAGTCCGTGACGAGCAGAACGCGCATCAGCTTGCAGCTGTTTCTTCGGCCGCAAGGACGACGGCCAGGCTCGCGAGGCCGTCCTCGAGCGTCGGCAGCTCCACGTCCTCGCCGCGCACACAGGCCACGAACGCGCGCAGCGCCAGCGCGTAGGAGGGATCCGATTCGGGACGAACGAGCAACCGGAGCCGGAGGAGGCCAAGCGCGCCGTTCGGGGCGAGTCGTCCCGGCCGCTTCGTCACTCGCCCCGCGTGCCGATCGACGCGAATCGCGCCCAGTGAGCCCGTGAGCTCGATCGTGTCGGCCTTGGGCGCGCGGAAGCCGACCTCGAGCTCCGCCTCGGCCCCGCCGGCCAGCCGCAGCCGCAGGATCGCGTCGTCGTGCTCGCTCTGCCTCGAGGTGACGGTCGCCGCGATCTCCTCTACCTCGGTGTCGAGCAGGAAGCGAACGAGATCGACGTGATGCGAGGCGAGATCGAGCAGGGCACCGCCGCCGCCGGCTCTCGCGAACTTCCAGGCCGGCTGCTCACCGGTCGGCTCGGTGAAGGTCGCACGGACGTTCGTGACCCGTCCGATTCCGCCGGCGCGCACAACCGACCGCGCGCGCAGGATCGCAGGATGGAAGCGTCGGTTGAACCCGATGGCCGCAACGATGCCGGCCGTTTTCGCCGCCTCGACGACGGCCTCTCCGTCGGCGCGCGTGGTCGCGAGCGGCTTCTCCAGATAGAGGTGGCGACCAGATCCGGCGACCGCCAGCGCAAGCGCGGCATGGTGGCCGCTCGGCGCAGTGACGACGACCGCGTCGAGATCGTCGCGGGCGAGGAGCCCTCCCGCGTCGCGGCAGAGGGCAGCGCCTGGAGTCGCTCGACCAGCAGTCTCGAGCGCGGTGGGATCGGGGTCGGCAAGCGCGGCGACCGCGACTCTGGCGGTGCGCAGGAGCACGGGGAGGTGCACGGCGCGCGCGATCGTGCCGCACCCGATCACTCCGACGCGAACGACGCGCACGGCTAGAGGTGCCGCGCTCGGTGGATCTCGTAGTCGAGGATTCGAGCCGGGGAGCTACCGGCGCCCGCGACGTAGGCGGCTAGCTCGCCGGCCCCGTGGGCGGCGAGATTGACGCCGAGTGGAACGAGCACGTTGCCGGGGAACTTCGAGCGATGAGCCCTCCACCCCGAGGATCGGACGATCCGCGCGGCCATGACGAGCGGGATCAAGGGCGAGCCTACGGCGTAGAGCGCGCGTCGCGCCACCGACCACGACTCGGAACGGGACGCCGAGTAGCAGCGCCCGACATGGAACCGATCTCCAACGCAGGATCGGAGCCGGACGACGTTCTGATGTGCGAAGACCGATGCGGGCTCGATCAGAAGGCGATGGCCCCCAGCCCGAAGCCGGCCGTGAACATCGCCGCCGAGTCGCAGGAGCGCAGGCAGCTCCTCGTCGAAGGCGACGAGGAGGTCCCGCCGGTAGGCGGTGTTGTGGGTCGAGAGCTCGTCGACCTCGCGCCGGCTCCCCCCGAGGGATTGGCCGTAGGTGATCATCAGGCTCGCCCACGACGCTCCGGTCTCGGGGTTCGCGTTGCGAAGCTCCGGCGCGACGGCCGCGTAGCCGTCGTCCACGATCGCGTGGATCAGCGGCTCGAGCGCACCCGGATCGGGGAAGGCGTGGGTCTCGCCGATCAGCACGACGGGTGCGGAAGCCGCCCGTATCCCCGCGGCGGACGCCGCCTCGATCGGCGCGAGCGAGCCGACCTCGACGATCCGTGACGGGCCCAGCGGGGGCTCGAGCTCCTCGCCGAGCTCGGCGGCCGACGCGCAGACGAGCACGACCTCGATCCCCTCGGGATCGGGCTGAGCGCGCAGCGACGCGAGCACGTCCGAGACCGTGGCGAGCGTGTCGGTCGCGACGACGAATGAGATCCTCGGGAGGGTCGGCTCGCTCACCGCGCGTACCGGAACTTGTGCTGCTCGTACTCCAACATCCGGCGCGTGTCACCTGCGGTTGCGCCGCGGGCATATCCGACGCCCTCACCGAGCGCCCAGGCGACGCACGCGAGCACGAGCGCCGGCACAAACGTCCGCGGCAGACTGCCGGCCGAGCGCGCCGCATGCAGCGTCCGGACGAGGCGGAGCGGCGCAACGAGCGGCGAGCCCGAGGCGTAGAGCAAGGCACGACGGCGCGGCCAATTACGGCTTCGGCTCGCCCCGAAGAGCCGGCCGCCCAGGTAGCGCTCGACGAGCCACGGGCGCAGACGCGAGACATTGAGGTGGTCGATCCGAGCCGCGGGCTCGTGGAGGAAACGGCCGCCGCGCGCCCGCAGCTCGTCGCCGAGCGAGCTTCCGGGCTCGAGGAGCGACTCCAGCTCGTCCCCGAGCTCGAGGAGCGCGGCGCGCTTGTAGGCCGCGTTGTAGCTCGCGACATCCTCGGTCTCGCGGCGTTCGCCCGCCTGCGGGTAGCGGCCGTAGTCCATGAGGAGGCCGACCCAGCTCAGGCTCCCGGCGGGATTGGCGTTCCCGATTCCGGGCGTCACAGCGACCCAGGGGCCGTCGTGCGCCTGCAGCAGGCGGCCGGCCCAGTCCGGCCCGGCGAACGTGTGCGTCTCGCCGAGCACGACGACGGGCGCTCGCGCTGCGCGCACGGCGGCCGCACGCGCAGGCGCCATCGGGAGGAGGGGCGTCTCCACGACCGTGACGCCGGCGAGCGGTGCGACCGCCTCGGAGGGAATCGCCAGTGCACCCTCGTCGGGAGCCGCGATCACGAGCTCGATCGCGGCCGCCTCCTCCTGCACGACGAGCCGCTCGACGACGACCGCGATTGCGGCGAAGGACTCGGTCAGGACGACCACGGAGAGAGCCGGGCTCACCGTGCGACCTTCGCGATCGTCGGTCCGGCCGCGCCGTCCGCCTCGATCGAGACTGCGAGTACCTCGGCCTTGATCCAGTCGGCATGCCCGAGGAGCTCCTCGTGCTCGGCGGGAAGCGTGACCGCGATCCGATCGGTGAGCGCGAGCCCCTGCTCCTTGCGCATCCCGTTCAACGTGTGGATCAGGTCGAGGACGCGTCCCTCGAGCTCGAGCGCGGCGTCGAGCGTCGTGTCGAGCGCAACGGTGACGCCGTCGCCGGAGGCGACCGCCCAGCCCTCGCGGCCGGAGCGCTCGACCAGCACCTCGTCCACTGCGAGCTCGTGACCTGCAGCGCGGAAGCCGCCGCCTGGAAGCTGCTCGAACTCGCCCGCGGCGAGGGCGGCGCGAACGGCACCGAGCTCCTTGCCGAGCCTCGGCCCGAGCGCGGGCAGGTGCGGCTTCACGTGCAACTCGGTCGTCGCGACCACCCCGAGCTCGAGCTCCTTGACCCGCAACTCCTCGCGCAACTCGTCTGTGTGGGCATCAGCGAGCGAAGCCCCCTCGACGACGAGCCGGCGGAGCGGTTGGCGCAGCTTGAGGCCGGCGCTCGACCGCGCCTGGTGACCGAGCGCGACCACTCGACGCAGCTCCGCCACCTCCGCAAGGAGCGCGGCGTCTGCGCCCGCAGGCTCGGGCCAGCCGGCGAGGAAGACAGAGTCGGGAGCATCAGCCGCGTCGCGCACGAGGCTCTGCCAGAGGTGCTCGGCGAGAAACGGCAGCACCGGCGCGAGCACCCGCAGCGACTGCACGAGCCCGTACCAGAGCGTCCGCAGGGCCACCTCGTCGCCGTCCCAGAAACGCCGCCGCGAGCGTCGGATATACCAGTTCGAGAGGTCGTCGAGATACGCCTCGAACGCGCGGATCACGTCGACCGTCAGGAACGCCTCGTAGCCGGCGGTCGCCTCCTCGACGAGCTGCGCCGTACGGGCGACGAGCCAGCGGTCGAGCGGGCGCAGGTCGCCGGTCGGCGGCCCCGCCGCGAGATCGGCGTAGGTCGGCGTGAAGCCCGCGATGTTCGCATAGGGGACGAAGAAGCCGGCGACCGAGTTCCAGAGGGTGAGCAGCCTCCGCTTGATCTCGTGCCCCGCCCCGTAGCCGAAGAGCAGGTTCTGGCTCGGGGGCTGCGCGCAGTACTGCCAGCGCATCACGTCGGCGCCCATTCGCGCGAAGGCGTCGCCCGCATCGATCGCGTTGCCCCAAGACTTGTGCATCTCGCGGCCGGTCTCGTCGAGCATCTTCTCGTAGCCGAGCACCCGCTTGTATGCGGGGCTCCCGGTCAGGACAACCGACATGAAGTGCTGTGAGTAGAACCAGAGCCGGATCTGCTCGCGCATCTCCGAAACCCAGTCGGCGGGGAACCACTCCTCCCAGTAGGGGTGGTCGGGAAGATCGGCGGTCGTCAGCCCCTTCGCTGCGCCCGTCGCATAGCCCTCCTCGACGTATTCCGGGCTCTGCCAGCCGAGTGTCGAGAACGGGACGATGCCGGCGTCGAGCCACACGTCGCCGACCTCCGCCACGCGTCGCACCTCCTCCCCGCACGCCTCGCAGCGGATCGGCACCTCGTCGATCCAGGGTCGCCGCAGCTCCTCCAGCTGCTCGAGCCCGCCGAGCGCGCGCTCCTCGAGCTCCGCGCGGGAGCCGATCACCGTCAGGTGTCCGCACGAGCACGGGTAGAAGGGGAGCGGCAGGCCGTAGTAGCGCCGGCGCGAGATGTTCCAGTCGCCCATGTTGCGGAGCCAGTCGTCCATCCGCCTGCCCATGTAGGAGGGCGTCCAGTCGACCTCCGTGTTGGCGTCGAGCAACCTCTGTCGCACCTCGTCGACCGAGATCAGCCAGTCGTCCGTGACCCGCCAGATCAGCGGCGTGTCGCAACGCCAGCAATGCGGGTAGCGATGCTCGTACAGCCCCGCCTCGACCAGGAATCCGTGCTCGCCGAGCCACCCGACGATCTGATCGGCCGCCTCGACGGTCGAGAGACCATGCAGCCACCCGTACGAGTCGTAGAAGCGGCCCGCCTCGTCGACCGGCATCAACACGGGGAGGTCGTTGATCCGGCCGAGCTCGAAGTCCTCCTGGCCGGCGCCGGTGGCGATATGGACGATCCCAGTCCCCTCCTCGAGCGAGACGTCGTCCCACGGGATCACACGGTGCTCGACCTCGACCTCCCCGCCAGGGCCCAGCTCGTCGAACGGGCCGGCGTAGCGCCAGCCGACGAGCTCCTCGCCGCGCCTCCGCTCGACGAAGCGCTCGTCGGGATACCGCGCGACAGCGACCCACTCGCCGTTCTCGCGCAGGCCGTACTCCGCCTCGGGCCGCACCGCTGCCGCCACGTTGGCGGGCACGGTCCACGGCGTCGTCGTCCAGATCACGAGCGACTCGTGCGGCCGGTCGAGCAGCGGGAACCGGACGAAGAGGGACGGGTCGGCCCGATCCTGGTAGACGCCCGAGAGGGAGAGCTCGTGCTGGGAGAGCGAGGTGCCGCAGCGCGGGCACCACTCCGTCGAGCGGTGGCCCATGTACAGCCAGCCGTTCTCGTGCACGCGCTCGAGGAAGCGCCAGACGTACTCGATGTTCATGTCGCTGAACGTGAAGTAGTCGTTGCCCCAGTCCATCCACTGGCCAAGCCGCTTCGAGCCGCGCGTGATGTCCGCCGACGACTGGATCACAACCTCGCGGCAGCGACGCGCGAACTCGGCGAGGCCGAACTCCTCGATCTCGCGCTTCGAGTTGAGCCCGAGCGAGCGCTCGACCCCGACCTCGATCCACAGTCCCTGGCAGTCGAAGCCGTTCTGGTAGCGCTGGTCGAAGCCGCGCAGCGCCTTGTAGCGCTGGAAGACGTCTTTCAGCGTGCGACCCCACGCATGGTGCACTCCCATCGTCCCGTTCGCCGTGATCGGGCCGTCGAAGAAGCTGAACTTCGGCC
>JACCRW010000005.1 GCA_013813345.1 Actinomycetota bacterium | reverse complement strand
GGCAAGGAGCGATGTCGCGCTGGCGAGCACGTGCAGGCGCCAGAGATCGCGTTCGCGCGCCTCACCCGTGACGAGCGGCCGCGCCCGGTCGCCGGGATGGTTGATCCGGTCGACGTCGACGTCCGCGATGTCGTTCACAGAGGTGGCCGCGATATAGCTCCCCGCCAGCGCGAGCGCCGCCCAGAGCAGGTCGACGGAGAAGGCCGGCAGCCCGTCCGGCCAGGCGGCGCCGAGCAGCATGAACGTCCACACCATCGTCGCCACCCGGAACCGAAGGAGCCGTATCGAGAGCCACGGCAACCCCCTCACTTCGGCGTGATCACCTTCAGCGGCCAGATCGTCGTCAGCACGAGCACGTAGACGACCCAGAGGGCGTGGTAGAGCGCGAGGAACGCGAGCCGACCCAGAAGACGTTCAGGAGCAGCGTCGCGTCGCCGAGCAGACTCGCGCGCGCCGCGCTCTCCCGGAAGGCGATCCCGGCGAGCGAGACGGCTCCCGCCAGCGCCAGCGCCAACGCCACCAACAGCGAGATCGCGGAGGTGAGCACGAAGCCCATGTACTCGAGGCCGCCGAAGAAGAGAACCAGAGGCAGCCCGCCCGTCGCGACGAGGAGCGCGGCGCTGAGCGCAGCCACGATCAGCACGCGCTTCCAGCTCGTCGGCGCCCGCCCGAGCCGGCGCCGGCAGACGCGGTAGATCACGTAGAGGGCGAGCGCGTAGAGCACGAAGATCGATGCGGCGACGAAGATCGCTCCGCCGGCCGTGCTCGGGTCGACGAACGCCTCGTATCTGCCCTCCTCGCTCACTTCGTAGAGACCCCGCGGGCTGAGCACGAACTTGACGACGACGACGAGCGCGTTGTAGCCGACAGCGAAGAGCGCCACCGTCTGTGGCAACCCGAGGTCGCGGGTCAGGGCGAGGTAGAGGGCCCCCGTGGTCAGGGCACCGACGGCTACCCCGGTCGCGAGGAGGGTTGCAAGCTCGGGCACGGCGGCGTCGTCGTCGCCGAGCCGCGGCACGAACACGGCTGCCATCCCCGCGAGCGCGAAGCCGCCACCGATCTTCGCCAGCAGCGAGGCCGTCACAGCCGTTGACCGTATGCGGCGCGCAGGACGGTACGCTCGGGCTGCAATCGCGAAGATCGACCTCCTCACCGACCCTCAGGGCAGTGGCGCAGACGAGGCCTGGCCTGCCCCCGACCTCTCGGTCGTGGTGACGCTGTACAACGAGGAACGCACGCTCGAGGAGCTCTACCGGCGGATCGTGGAGACCCTCGGCGAGCGCTCGTTCGAGCTGATCTTCGTCGACGACGGCTCGCACGACCGCACCTGGGCGATCGTCGAGCGGCTGCACGCGGTCGACCCGCGCGTCCGCGCAGTCCGCTTCAAGCGCAACTTCGGCCAGCACCCGGCGATGCACGCGGGCCTGGCGCGCGCGCGCGGCGAGCTCGTCGTGACGATGGACGGCGACCTCCAGAACCAGCCCGAGGACATCCCCAAGCTCGTGGCCGCGCTCGCCGACGGCACCGACGTCGCGAGCGGACGCCGCGCCGCTCGCCACGACTCCTGGGGCCGCACCCTGCCCTCGCGCCTGATCAACGGGATGCTGCGCCGCTTTACCGGCGTCGAGATCGCCGATTTCGGCTGCGCCTTCAACGCCTACCGCCGCGCCGCCGTCACCCCCATGCTCGGCGCGATCGGGAAGCAGAAGTTCACGAAGGCCTTGATCCTCTCCGGCGGCGCCTCGGTCGTCGAGGTCGACGTCGGTCATGCGCCGCGCGCCGGCAGCTCCCGCTACTCGCCGCTCCGCCTGACGCGGCTCGCGCTGCACGTGCTCGCCGGCTTCTGGCCGCAGCCGATCCAATGGATCGGGATCGCGCTCGGCGCCGTCTGCTCGCTGCTCGCCACCGTCCTGCTCGCGTACGGCGTCTGGTTCTGGATCGCTCGCGAGGACTTCCCCGGCCCGCTCCTCGGCGGCGTCGCCGTCCTCTTCGTGCTCGGGATCCAGGGCTTCATCCTCGCCCTCGTCGGCGAGTATCTGGGCAGAATCCAGCGCGAGGTCGAGGGGCGGCCTCTGTATTCGATCGCGGAGGAGCTTTGAGCAAGCGCGTTCTGGTGACGGGCGGGGCCGGGTTCATCTCGTCCAACTTCATCCGCCACCTGCTGGCGAACACGGCCTACGAGGTCGTCTCGCTCGACGCGCTCACCTACGCGGGCAATCTCGAGAACCTGGCGGACGTGATGGGTCACGAGCGGCTCTCGTTCGTGCACGGCGACATCCGCGACGCCGAGCTCGTCGCGAAGGTGGTCGCCGAGGTCGACGTGATCGTGAACGCGGCAGCCGAGTCGCACGTCGAGAAGTCGATCGAGGAGGGCGCCTCCGAGTTCGTGACGACGAACGTCGAAGGGACGCAGATCCTGCTCGACGCGATCCGCCGCGCACCGGTCGAGCGCTTCATCCTGATCTCCTCGAGCGAGGTCTACGGCACAGCCGAGTGCGCCCCGATGGACGAGGAGCACCCGCTCAACCCGCGCTCGCCGTACGCGGCCACGAAGGCCGGCGGCGATCGGCTCGCGTATTCGTACTTCGTCACCTACGGCCTCCCAATCGTGATCGTCCGCCCGTTCAACAACTACGGGCCGAGGCAGCATCCGGAGAAGGTGATCCCGCGCTTCATCACTCAGGCGCTTGCCGGGAGCCCGCTGACGATCCACGGCGACGGGCACGCTAGCCGCGACTGGCTCTACGTCGACGACGACGCCGAGGCGATCGAGGCAATCATCGCGAGCGATATCGATTCGCTGGCCGGCGAGGTCGTGAACGTGGCGACCGGGATCGACATCTCGGTCGCGGACGTCGCCGACGCCGTACTCGCGGTGACCGACAGCTCATCCGCGCGAGTCCATGTAGCCGAGCGGCTCGGCCAGGTCGACCGGCACATCGGCTCGACCGGGAAGCTCGAGCGGCTCACCGGCTTCCGAGCCCGAACGAGCTTCGAGCAAGGGCTCGAGCGGACGGTCGCGTGGTATCGCGAGAACGAGACCTGGTGGAAGACGGTCCTCGAGCGCGACCGCGTCTCCTCGTTCTAGGCGCCGGGGCGGCGCAGTTCGGGCTCCTGCGCGCAGCGCGCGAGCGCGATCTGCACGTGCTCGCGGTCGACCGCGATCCCGCCGCTCCGGGCTTCCGTTACGCCGACACGCGCGCCGTGATCTCGACCGAGGACGAGCCGGCGATCGACCGGCTCGCGCGGGCGCAGCGGATCGACGGCGTCATCTCTCCCGGCGCGGACTGGACGGTCGGGATCGCCGCCCGGCTCGCGGAGCGGCTCGGGTTGCCGCATCCGATCGACGGCGCTACCGCGGTGCTCGCGACGTCCAAGTCGCGCCAGCGCGAGCGCTTCGCCACGGCCGGGATCGCGCAGCCTCGGCTCCTCGACGAGCCGCGCGTGCCCTGCGTCGTCAAGGCGCCCGACCGGCAGGGCCAGCGGGGGCTGACGCTCGTGCTCCACGAGCGCGATCTCCCAGCGGCGGTCGCGACCGCTCGCGCGGCCTCGCGCAACGGCACGTTCATCGCGGAGGAGTACGTCCCAGGGCCCGAGGTGACCGTAAACGCGGTCTCGCTCGACGGCGGCTTCCACCCGCTCACGGTGACCGACCGGCTGACCGCTGAGCCGCCGGCGTTCGGTGTCGCGCTCGCGCACGCCTGGCCCGCGAGACTTAGTGTTGAAACAACACAAGCGCTCGTCGGCGCGGCTCGGTCAGCGGCCGAGGCGGTCGGGATCCGGAACGGGCCGACCTACACCCAGATCCGGGTCGGAACGGAAGGGCCCCGCGTGGTTGAGCTGGCGGCGCGGCTCGGCGGCGGCCACGACGCGGAGCTCTGCGAGCTCGCGACCGGCGTTCGATTGAACGACCTGGCGCTCGACTTCGCGCTGGGAAGAAAAGTAAGTGTTGTTCCAACACAAAGTCTCGTCGGCGGTGCCTGCGTCCTCTTCCTCGTCGCGCCCGAGGGGGAGCTGCGCGCGGTCGAGGGGGTTGAGGAGGCCCACGACGTCGAGGGCGTCGCCGAGGTGCGGATCTATCGCGCGCCCGGTTGGCGCTTCGGACCGCTCCTCCGCGGAGCCGATCGCGCCGGCGCGATCCTCGCGACGGGTGAGAGCAGGGACGACGCGCTCGAGCGCGCTCGCCGAGCGGCCGGCGCAATACGCTTCGTCGTCGAATGACGCGCGAGACCCAACTCGGCTTCCAGCCTCCCGCGATCGGCGAGGAGGAAATCGAAGCCGTCGCCGACGCGCTTCGCTCGGGCTGGCTGACGACCGGCCCGCGCGCGGCGCTCCTCGAGGAGCGGATGGCCGAGTACCTGGA
>JACCRW010000002.1 GCA_013813345.1 Actinomycetota bacterium | reverse complement strand
CGCACGGGATCACCTTCGGCGGCCATCCGGTCATGTCCGCGATCGCGCTGAAGAACATCGAGATCATGAAGCGCGAGGGGATCATGGAGCGGGTGCTCGGCAACGAGGGCGCCTTCCGGGCGACGCTCGAGACGCTGCTCGAGCTGCCGATCGTCGGCGATGTGCGCGGCACCGGCTACTTCTACGCGCTCGAGCTCGTCAAGGACAAGGAGACGCGTGCGGGCTTCTCGCAGGAGGAATCCGAGACGCTCATCCGTGGCTTCCTCTCCGGCGAGCTCTTCCGCCGCGGCCTGATCTGCCGCGCCGACGACCGCGGCGACCCGGTGATCCAGATCTCGCCGCCGCTCGTGGCCGGCCAGGCCGAGTTCGACGAGCTGACGGGGATTCTGGGCGACGTGCTCGCGGAGGCCGGGAAGCGGGTCGGGCTGAGTGCGAGCCGGCGAGGAGAGGCCAAGTAACAGTCTGTTACTTGGCCCGGTTTCGATCAGATCGCGTTGCGATCTCGTGACACCTCTCCTGCAATCGTGAAGTCGTGCCTGCTGCCGCACCGCGACTCGATGTTCGCCTGCTCGCCGCGCTCGGCCGCTTCGACCGCGGCACACCGCCGATCGCCGAGGTAAATCGGCGCATCGGCGTGCTCGCGCAGGAGCTTCGCCTGCCGCGCCCGAGCTACGAGCAGGTTCGCGTCGCCGTCCATGCGCACCGGCGCCTCGGCCGCTTCCCGAGCGCCGGCGAGGTGCTGCTGGATGTCGCTGCGAGGAGCCGCCCACCGGAGGCCCTTGTCGAGGCCGTGATTTACCGAACCGACCGGCGTCCGAAGCCCAAGTAACAGACTGTTACTTGGGGAGCCTGGCCGCCACGCTCTCGGCTGCCGTCGTTCCCGGCTCAAAGGCGCCGTCTCGCACTGATGCGGCGATCTGCTCGTAGGCGTCGCGGAACGGGATGCCCTGGGCGACGAGCGCCTCGGCGGCGTCGGTCGCCAACAGACTGGGATCGGCGGCGGCGGCGGCCAGCGCGTCCCGGTCGAACTCGAGGTCGGCGAGCAGCACGGTCAGCGCGGCGAGGGCGCCCGCGACGTCTTTGCGGGCGGCGAAGACCGGTGGCTTGTCCTCCTGCAGGTCGCGGTCGTAGGCGAGCGGCAACGCCTTGACGGTCGCAAGCAAGCCGGTCAGCCTCCCGATCGCCGTGCCGGCCTTCCCGCGGACGAGCTCGGCAACGTCCGGGTTCAGCTTGTGCGGCATCATCGACGAGCCCGTCGCCGCCGACTGGGGGAGACGGGCGAAGCCGAACTCGGTCGTCACCCAGAGCACGAGCTCCTCGGCGATCCGCGAGAGATGGACGAAGAGAACAGCGGCCGCGTAGAGATAGTCGAGCGCGAAGTCGCGGTCGGCGACGGCGTCGAGCGAGTTCGGGATCTGAGCCTCCGGCGGCGGGATCGGCAGCGTCGTCCCGGCGAGCGCGCCGGAGCCGAGCGGGCTCCCGACCGGCGGCTCGAAGCGGGCGTGATCGCGCTCGAGCATCGCCGCCCAGGCGCGGAGATGGTGGCCGAGCGTGACGGGCTGGGCGCGCTGGAGGTGGGTGTAGCCGGGCATCAGCGTCGAGTCCTCAGCGGTTGCTCGCTCGAGTAGGAGCGCGGAGAGGAGCGCGATCGCGGCCCGCGCCTCGGCGCAGGCGTCGACGATGTAGAGCCGGAGCGCCGCCGCGACCTGATCGTTGCGGGAGCGACCGGCGTGGATCTTGCGGCCGACCTCGGCGAGGTGACGCTCGATCGCGGAGTGGACGTCCTCGTCGGAAGCGCAAATGACTACGCCATTTGCGTTAGGCGATAAACGTGCCTCTACTTCGGCGAGCTCGGCCGCACTCAGGATTCCGGCTGCGCAGAGCCGCGTGGCGTGCTCGACGGTCGCGGCGCAGTCGTAGGGGAGAAGCTCGCCGTCGTCGGCCCGGAGGAACTCGACGACGGCCGGGTCCAGCCCCTCGGAGACGCGGGCTGACCAGAGGCTCATGCGGGTTGGCGGTCTCTGGCGCGAGCGGCGACGAGCTCCGACTCGAGCGAGGCGATCCGGATGAAGCCCTCGGC
>JACCRW010000451.1 GCA_013813345.1 Actinomycetota bacterium | reverse complement strand
GACGAGGAGAGCCCAAACGCTCATGCCCAGACAGGCGCTGGCGGGAGCGGCGGGATGTCGCTCGTCGCAGAGGCCGTGATGCTCGTTTCGAGGCAAGGACACAGGGAGCGCCGATAGCCGAAGCTATCGGCGCGACTGAGGACGCCGCCTCGGGGCGAGCAGCGCGGCCCGGAGGCACAACGCCTGTTTCGCCAAGCCCTCCTAGAAACCGGTCGGGAAGACCGGGCCGAGCCGGTCCCACCGCTCGAACACGCACCCGCTGGAGCGGTCGAACGTCTCCTCGACCTCGCGACCGCGGAAGCTGCCCTCGATCAGCGCCACCTCGGGACTCGCGCCGGGGATCTCGTCGCATCTCGGCACGGGTTTGATCTTCGCGAACGGATCCTCGAGCGCCGCCAGGTGCGCACAGGCCGCCTCGCGATCGGGATGGTCGCCCCCGACCGGGTTGCACTCGAGCGTCCACGTGGTCGAGTCGCCTGCGACGCCGTTCGGGTAGACCGTCACCCGCAACTCGACATCGCCGACGGCTCCCTCGCCGCCGCCGTCGCCGCTGCCGCCGCCGCAGCCGGCCAGCGCGAGCACGGCCAACGCAGCGGCCAAGCGTCTCACGGGCCGCCCTCGGCGAAGGCGGGTACGAGGAAGCGAAGTCGGTCGAAGCGCGAGATCTCGCAGCCGTTCCGGCGAGCGAGCCTGATCCAGATCCGGCGGCCGGCATAGGTGCCCGCAACGATCGCCTCCTGCGGACCGCCGTAGATCTCGGTGCAGATCGAGTTCCGCGGGATCGGCTCGAACGGCGCCTTCATCCGGGCCAGCCGCGGGCAAGCCGCGGCCGCTCGGGGCAGCGTTCCCCCGGCGGGGTCGCAGCGGAGCGTCCACCGAAGCGGCGTGCCTCGCTCCCGACCCTGAGCCCAGTACGTCACGCGCAACTGATCGGTCGCCGAAGCCGGCGCCCCGAGCGCGATCACGACCGCAAGCAGCGAGAAACCCATCCCGGGAGAGAAGGTACCGCGGCGCTAGACTCGCCGCGTGGCTCTCCAGGGCAAGCGGATCTTCATCACTGGCGGCGCCGGCTTCATCGGGACGACCCTCGCGCGCAGGCTCGTCGACGAGAACGAGGTGATCGCTGCCGACAACCTCCACCGCGACGCGCTCAGCGGCACGTCGCTCGCGGAGCACCCCAACTTCGCCTTCCACCAGGCGGACATCCTCGATCCGGACGCGATGAAGGAGCTGGCGCGGGGGGCGACGCACATCGTCCACTGCGCCGCGATCGCCGGAGTCGACGACGTGCTCAAGAGTCCCGTACGGGTCATGCGGGTCAACGTAATCGGCACCTACAACGTGCTCGAAGCCGCGCTCACGACCCTCGACAGCGTCGAGCGATTCGTCGATTTCTCGACGAGCGAGGTCTTCGGCACCCATGCCTTCCGCGTTCAGGAGGGACACGTCTCGACGATCGGCTCGGTGGGCGAGGCGCGCTGGACGTACGCCGTCTCGAAGCTCGCCGGCGAGCACATGTCGCACGCCTACCACGACGAGCTCGGCCTGCCGGCGGTCACGGTCCACCCCTTCAACGTCTTCGGGCCTGGCCAGATCGGCGGCGGCGCGATCCGCGCGTTCATCGAGAACGCGCTCGAGGGCCGCGACCTCGTGATCCATGGCGACGGCTCCCAGATCCGCGCTTGGTGCTACGTGGACGACATGGTCGCGGGAACGCTCCTCTGCCTCGAGCACCCGGACGCGGTCGGCCAGGCCTTCAACATCGGCAACACGCGCTCGACGGTGACGATCTACGACCTCGCACAGCGGATCAGACGCCTGACCGAGGCAGATGTCGAGATCGTCTTCCAGCCGCTCCACTACGCGGACGTCGAGCTGCGGATCCCGAACGTCGAGAAGGCCGCCGAGGTGCTCGGCTTCAACGCGAAGGTCGACCTCGACGAGGGGCTCGCGAAGACGATCGCCTGGTACCGCGAGCGCAAGCCCGCACTCGCTTGAGCGACATTCGACTCGCGCTTCCGGACGTCGGCGAGGACGAGCTGGCGGAGGTTGCCGAGGTTCTCCGCTCAGGAAACCTGACGATGGGGCCGAAGGTGGCGGAGCTCGAGGAGCTCGGCGCCGCGGCCTGCGGGGTAGAGCACGCTGTCGCTGTCTCGAACGGGACCGCGGCGCTCCACCTGGCGGTGCTTGCGCTGGGGATCGGAGCCAATCCAGATGGACAGCCCGACGAGGTGATC
>JACCRW010000446.1 GCA_013813345.1 Actinomycetota bacterium | reverse complement strand
GACGCGACGGCGAGCGCCAGGCCGAGCGAGAAAAGCGCTACGAGCCTGCGCACGACCGCACAGTAGCCAAGGATTTCTCAAGCTGCCGTAGACTCGCGGCCGTGTCCCGCTTCGCCGGCAAGCGCGCCCTCGTCCTCGGCGTCGCGAACAAGCGCTCGATCGCCTGGGCGATCGCGAAGCGGCTCGCCGACGAGGGCGCCGAGCTCGCGTTCACCTTCCAGGGCGAGCGGATCGAGAGCTCGGTTCGCGACCTCGCGGGCACGGTCGACTCGAAGCTCATCACACCCTGCGACGTGCGCTCGGACGAGGACGTCGCCCGCGTCTTCGACGAGGTCGGCGAGCTGTGGGACGGCGGCCTCGACCTGCTCGTCCACTCGGTCGCCTTCGCAGCGGCCGAGGACCTCGAGGGCCGCTTCACCGACACCCCGCGCGACCGCTTCTGGATGGCGGTCGATATCAGCGCCTACTCTCTCGTCGCCACCGCGCGGGCCGCAGAGCCGCTGATGGCCGCGCGCGGCGGCGGCTCGATCGTGACGATGACCTACCTCGGCGGCGAGCGCGCGGTGCCGCACTACAACGTGATGGGCGTCGCCAAGGCGACTCTCGATGCGTCGGTCAAGTACCTCGCCTGGGATCTCGGCGAGCAGTCGATCCGCGTCAACGCGATCTCGGCCGGTCCGGTTCGGACCCTGGCGGCTCGCTCGATCTCCGGGTTCACGGAGATGGAGCGGATGTTCGAAGAGCGAGCACCGCTTCGCCGCCACATCGACGCCGGCGACGTCGCCGCCGCGTCCGCTTACCTGCTCTCGGACGAGGCGAAGAACGTGACCGGGACGACGCTCTACGTCGACGCCGGGTACCACGCGATGGGCATGTAGGTGGCCGAGGAGAGCAAGAAGGAGCGGCTCGAGCGCGAGCACGGGGAGCTGCTCGAGGAGCTCCGCTCGCTGATCCCGGGTGCGGAGGTGCTGTTCGGCTTCCTGCTCGCGATCCGCTTCACCGAGAAGTTCGACACGCTGACGCTCGTCCAGGAGCGTGTCTACTACGCGACGCTGCTCTCGACGGCGTTTGCGCTCGTAATGCTGCTCGCTCCGGCCGCGTTCCACCGGATCCGCTTCCGGGAGGGCGACAAGGAGGTGATGCTGCGCAAGGGCAATCGGGAGGCGATCGCCGGCACCGGCGGAATCGCCCTCGCCTTCACGGGCGTGCTCTTCCTGATCACCGACCTGCTTTTCAGCCTTCCCTGGGCGTTCGTGGTCGCAGGCGCCTTCTTCCTGCTTGCCGCTTGGCGGTGGTGGCTGATCGCGCTCTTCCGGGAGGCGAAGGAGGGCTAGCCGGCCCGTTCGTAGACGGCGACCGCGCCGTCGCGCTCGAGCAGCCGCCAACCGCTTCGACGAAGCGCCGCCTCCGCCCGGTCTGTGCAATCTGGGCCGAAGTAGGCGCTCTGCTCGTAGAGGCCGCGGTGGACGGCGACGAACGCGATCGCCGCCGAGACCATGCCGCGGCCGCACGAAAGCGGGCGCAGCCTGCGTGCGAGCCGGTCCGCCTCCGTTGGACCGACCGTCGAATAGCCCTGCGGGCGCTCGCGCGGCGACTGCATCGCGTAGGCGAGGTAGACGCTGCCGTAGTGCGTGTCGGGTCGGAAGACGGGAAGCTCGAGCAGGCGGCCGTCCGTTCGCATCGCGGCGTAGGCGCGGTTGTCCTCGTCGGCGTCGACTGCCGCGAAGACGGGCACGCGCAAATCGAGCGCGACCGCGAGGAGTACGACCGCGACGAGCGGAGCCCAGCGGATCCGAGCCACCGCGAACGCAGCGAGCGCGGCGAGCGCGAGGCACGCAACGGGCATCACCCGCTCCGGCACGCGCGGGTAGTGGAGCGGCGGAAAGACGTGCCAGAGCGGCGCGTAGAGCGGCGTCGTCGTCCCGAGCGCGAGCACGATCGGGACTACCGCCGCAAGCCCGAGCACGATCGCGAGCGAGCGCCGCCGGCGCCAGAGGAGCGCCAGTCCGGCAAGCGCGAGCAGAGGCAGCAACCAGCCGAGGAAGACGAAGCGCTCGACCCCGTCGTCGATGGTTCGGTCCACGACGTCGCTCCACGAGGCGGAGTAGCGGTCGACCGAGCTCAGCGTGCGGCCGCCGCCGGCGATCGAGCCCTCGATCACGAGCTGCTGCACCGCGAACCCGGCGAGCACCGCCGGCAGCGCGAGGAGCGCGGAGCGCCGAAGCCCTAGTAACAGTCTGTTACTAGGCTGTCTGATCCACGCGTACGAGACAACCAGCGGGATCGCGCCGAGCGCGACGTGCGTCTGGCCGGAGAGCGGGATCGCGGCGAGGACGAGCGCAGCGGCGAGCAGGCGGCGGCGCTCGACGAGCAGCAGGCTGAGGGGGAGCAGGAGGGAGATCGGCCCGAGCAGGTGCCCAGTGCTCTGCGCGACTCGGTAGGGAGCGAGCGCGAACGCGAGCCCGCCGACGAGCGCGGCGCCACGAGGAAGCCCGAGCGCGCGCAGCCACCACGTCGTCAAGGTGCAGGCAGCGACGAAGGTGAGCAGGAGGAAGACGTTGTACGCGGCCACCGCGCCGAAGAGCACGTGCAGCGGCCAGTAGACGAAGCCGAAGAGCCAGCCCTGCAAATTGAGCGCGCGGTCGGCCTCCGGCTGAAAGGAGTACGGGTCGAGCCAGGGCGCCCCGGCATTCGCGAGCTGGTGCCCGGGGAGCCAGAGCGCCCAGCCGAGCTGGAGGTGGTCGCCAGCGGCGGTCTCGCCGAAGCCGGTGCTCGGCCGAGCGAGATAGCCGTCGCCGAGATCGCGCACCGCGGGCCAGGTCGCGAGGAGGGCGACGGCGGCACCGAGTACGAGTGTCGTGGCTACAAAGCCTGGACGGCTGCGAGCAGCTCGTCGAAGTCGGGCACCTCGGAGTCCGCGTAGCGCCACGTTCCGCGCACCGTACCGTCCTCGCCGACGAGGATCGCCGCGCGCTCCGGCACATCCGCGAGCCCGCGCCACTCGCGGGCGAGCCCGAGCCGCCGTGTCAGGTCGCCGTTCCAGTCGGAGAGGAGCGGCGTCGAGATCCCGAGGGCCTCTTTCCAGGCGCGGTGCGAGTAGGCGGAGTCGCGTGAGACGCCGAAGACGCGCAGTCCGGCGGCGGCGAGCTCGGGCTCTCTGTCACGCAGGAGCAGGAGCTCCTGCGTTCAGGTGCCGGACCAGTCGAAGAGGTAGAAGAGAAGGAGAATCGGGCCCCCGGCGACGAGCTCCTCGAGCTCGACCGGATCGAGGTTCTCGCGCCAGACCACCGGCGGAAGCTACCGGAGCCGCACGTGCAGGTGGTTGTCGTGGTGAGTGAGCGGCTGCACGACCGCCGGTGGGCCGGTGAGCCCGGTGCTCGGACCGACGAAGACGTACTTCGCGCCGGCGCGCACGAAGCGGTAGACGAGATCCTGTGCGAGTGGGCGATCGATCTGCGTCACGGTTTTCGGCGGTCGTTCTCTCCGATCGAGGCGCGGGTAGTAGAGGTCGGCGTCGAGCCCGTTCTGGTGCGAGACGTGGCCCGGACGCCCGTAGCGGACGCCGAAGTCGCCGCCTCCGGGCCGGCTCAGATCGCCGATTCCGATCCGGGGTGCGTCTGGATGAGCCGCGGCGAACTCCGTGAGCACGCGCATCAGGGTGCGCACGAGCCGGTCGCTGCCGACGCGCCGCCAAGGCCGGTTCGGCGAGCCGCGCAGGACCGGATCCCAGGTGAAGAAGGGCGCTCCGGCCGCGGGGACGGTGACGCCGTCGACGAGCCGACCCTGCCACGGCAGCCCGAGCGC
>JACCRW010000365.1 GCA_013813345.1 Actinomycetota bacterium | reverse complement strand
CGAGCAAGCGATGCCGGAGATCCCGTCGCCGCCGGCTCCGGTCGAGGCGCTCGAAGGGCCGACGCTCGATCAGGCGCTGCATCCGAGCGTCCATCCGATGGTGAGCGAGAATCCCGATTCGATCGGCATCGCGGTGCTCGGCGGGGGCCCTGCGGGCCTCACGGCGGCCTGGACGCTCGCGCGCCGCGGCCGGCGAGGAATGGTCTTCGAGGCCGAGGGCACGGTCGGCGGGATCGCGAAGACCGTCGAGTTCGAGGGCTTTCGGTTCGATCTCGGCGGCCATCGCTTCTTCACGAAGCTCCGCCAGATCGAGCGGCTCTGGGAAGAGATGCTCGGGGCGGACTTCCTGACCCGTCCCAGGCTCTCGCGGATCTACTACAACGGCCAGTTCCTCGCCTATCCGCTCAGGGCAAACGACGTTCTGCGGCGGCTCGGGCTGCGCGAGTCGATGCTCTGCGCGTTCTCGTACCTCTGGAGCCTGCGTCGACGAGGCGAGAACGCCGAGACCTTCGAGGACTGGGTGACGATCCGCTTCGGCAAGAGGCTCTACAACGCCTTCTTCCGCACCTATACCGAGAAGGTCTGGGGGATTCCGGGCTCGGAGATCCGTGCGCAGTGGGCCGCGCAGCGGATCAAGAACTTCTCGCTCGGCCGAGCAGTGCTCTCGATCCTCGGCCTCGGCCGCGATCACGTGACGACGTTGATCGAGGAGTTCCGGTACCCGCGACTCGGGCCGGGGCAGATGTGGGAGGCGTTCCAGCGACGCCTCGACGACCTGGGGCTTCCCGTCCAGCTCGAGCGACGCTGTAGCTCGCTCAAGCATGACGGCCGGAGGGTCACGAGCATCGTCGTCGGCTCGAACGGCGGCACCGAGGAGCACGCCGTGGACGGGGTGCTCTCGAGCATCGCCCTCCGCGACCTCGTGCTGAGCATGGAGCCGCCGCCCCCGCCGGAGGTGGTGGCCGCTGCCCACCGGCTCAGGTACCGCGATCTCTGCCTGGTCGCGCTGATGACGACCGAGGAGCAGCCGTTCGAGGACAACTGGATCTACGTGCACGATCCGGGGACGCGGGCCGGGCGGATCCAGAACTACGGCGCCTGGAGCGAGGCGATGGTCAAGCCTGGGACGACGTGCCTCGGCGTCGAGTACTTCTGCTTCGAGGGCGACGAGATCTGGCGCATGTCCGACGAGGAGGCGGTCGAGCTCGCGAAGGCGGAGCTCGGGAGGATCGGCCTGATCGATCCCGCCAAGGTCTTCGACGGCGTCAAGGTGCTCGTCCCCAAGGCCTATCCGATGTACGACGACGCCTACGAGGAGGCCGTCGAGGTGCTGCGCGGCTACCTCGAGGGATTCGAGAACCTGAAGACGTTCGGCCGGAACGGGTTGCACCGTTACAACAACCAGGATCATTCGATGTGGACGGCGATCCTGGCGACGCTGAACCTCGTCGACGGCGCAACTCACGACGTCTGGTCGGTCAACGTCGAGGAGGAGTACCACGAGGAAGGCGAGGCAGTCGACGCCGCGCTCAGTTTCGACCTGCTCGCAGACGCGAACCCCACGCCGCGCGAGCGCGCGGCCCGCGACGGCGACCAGGAGCTGCTCAACCTCAGCTAGGGCATGGGCGGAGTCCCGCGAGTGGAGTCCGGCGAGCGGCAGACGACGATCGTCATCCCCACCCGTGACCGGTTGTCCGCTCTGGCCGCATGCCTCGAGGCGATCTCGCGGCAGACGATCGCGGAGGAGCTCGACGTCGTCGTCGTCGACGACGGGTCGCGTGACGAAGCGGGGGTGAGGGCGATCCTCCAGGGTTATCCCGAGTTCAGGCTGGCTCGGATCGCTCCAGCGGGCCCGGCCGCTGCCCGCAATGCAGGAGCCGCGGCCGCTCGGGGCCGGCTGATCCTCTTCACCGACGACGACTGCCGGCCGGCAGCGGACTGGGCAGAGCGGCTGACCGAGGCGCTTGGGGCCGGCGCCGACGCGGTCGCAGGCCTGACCCTCAACGGCGACCCGCGAAATCGGGTCGCGGAAGCCTCCCAGGTAATCGCGAACGCGCTCGTCATGCCCGTTCGCGAGCGCTCGCTCGACGTTCTCTTCGCTCCCTCCAACAACCTCGGCTGCCGAATCGAGATCGTCCGTTCGATTCCGTTCGACGCTTCCTTCGCCACTCCGGGAGGCGAGGATCGCGATTGGTGCGCCCAGCTCCTGCGAGCGGGCTACTCCCTCCGGCTGGAGTCGCGAGCCGTTGTCCGTCATTTCCAGGAGCTTCGGCTCGCCTCGTTCTGGCGGCAGCAGCTCCGCTACGGTCGCGGGGCGGCTCGATTCCGACAGCGGGCAGGCGCGGGCGTCCCGCTCGAGGCGCCGGTGTTCTACGCGCAGCTCCTTCGCCGGGCCGCTCGGCGCGGGGTGCGTGTGGGGCTGCTAGTCGCCGCGGCTCAGCTCGCGACTGCCGCCGGTTTCGCGCTCGAGACGCTCCGCTCGACGCGCTAGGGGGCGGCTCGCCGTCGCACGCTCAGCTTGCGAACCTCGAATCCGCCTTTGCTCTGAGCCAGGTAGCGCACCGAGACGATGTGTGTCCGGTTCCGGATCGCGCAGGCGAATCGCGGAAAGCGCGCCTGGATAGGACGGCCGCGCCCTTGGCAGACAGCGGTCGTGTTCCCGCGCAGGAGCTTCGTGCGGGGATCGACGAGACCGGCGCGCCAGCTCGCGAGCACCTTCGAGGCATGGAGGAGGTTGATCTCGGCCTGCTGCTTCGAGTGCCGCGCAACGGAGGTCGAGGTGGCGGCGGGCGCCAGAGCGGGAAGTGCCAGGACGACGAGTGCTAGAGAGAGGCGAACCCTGCCGATGACTCCTCTATCGGCGGTCGGCGAGATTCCTTGACCGCTTGTCCGCATTCGTCCGCATCCGGACGCGGTCTCGTACGTGGAGCCGAAGTCCGAGCGGGATCGATGCGAGCGCAACGAGCTGATGGAGGAGGTGGAGCAGGACGCCTGCCGACGCTGTCCGAGTCCCGCGCCTGCGCAGGAGCAGCGCGTAGAACGGCGCATTCAGCGAGACGAAGACGGCCGCCGCGCCGGCCGCCGTGCGGCGTCGACGCGTCGCGAGGGCTAACACCAGCGCGAGCGTCGAGGTCGCGCTCGCGCGCTCGCGCCAGCCGAGGTTGAGCGCACTCGAGGTCGAACGGTTGCGGAGGAGGAGCGCGATCCAGGGAGCACCTCGCTGGAAGAGGTCGGTGCGCACCATCTCGAGCAGGGTCCAGCGCTTGAGGTGAGTGCCCTGGAGGAGAGGATCGAGCTCGATCCAGGCCCCGCCGGCAACGAGCCGCATGCCGAGCTCGATGTCCTCGATCGAAGGTTTCGGGAAGAGCTGCTCGTCGAATCCGCCGGCGGCTAGGAATGGCTCGCGCCGCACGGCCCCGAGGCCCGCCCAAAAGGTGGTTGCGCGCCCTGCCGCGCGCTGATGGACGTGGTGATGGAGGAGGTTGCGAAAAGTGGAGACGACGCTCTCGGCTGCCGGCGCGTCGTCGTAGGAGCCGAAGATCGCCACGAGCTCGCGATCGGCCACGAAGGCCTGCCGGATGCGCGTGAACGCGTCATCGTGCACCGCCACGTCCGAGTCGACAAACACGAGCACGTCTCCAACCGCTTGCTCGGAGCCAAGGTTGCGAGCTGCCGCCGGGCCGATCCTCGCGGGCCGGTCGACGACGATCGTCTCGTCCGGAGGATCGGAGGCGAGGTGGATCGCCTCGAGGCAGCGCGCAAGCGTGGGCGGATCGTTCGTCGCCGGCACGATCGCACTGAGCACGGGACGGGCCGGGGGCTTGTGGGGGACTCTGGCCGAACCGCCGATGCGGTCACTCTACGTGGCGCTCAAGCAGACGACTCGATCTGCCGACAACGCTCTCGTGAGAAACCGTCAGCCCTCGCAACCGACCCCGCCGCTCGGCTATCGCCTCGCCCGCTGGCGAGAGGAGCGGCTTGCCACGCTGATGGGCTGGGTTGCCGCCGTCTCCGTGCTCCTCGCCGCCGGATTCGTGGTCGGCAGCCTCTAGGCAACGCATTGAAGGCGGTGGTCGGTTGGGTTAGAATCCCCTGGACGGCCGCGTTGAAGCGTCTGCGGAAGTGGCCGGAAGGAGGGGCGGATGTCGGTATCCCTGGACGGCTCTCGAGGGCGTTCTCGGCGCCATGTGCAGCGACGGCTGCGCCAGCTCCGGCCGTGGCTGATCGGAATCTCGCTCTTTCTCGCTTGCGGCTGGCTGATCGGATCGATGGGTTAGCCGCGATCGGGATCCGACGACTCACGGTGAGGTCGGGATCACGCCGGAGCAGGCGCGATCGAGGCGGCGTCTACTGGCCATGGGAGCTGCCGCTCTGACCGCGTGACGATCTCGACGCCGGCGTTGACGAGGGGCCGGTTGGCTACGATGGATGCTCGTAGGACTCGGAGGCCGGAAGCACGACTTCCGGCGCCGAGGACGAAAGGAGGTCG
>JACCRW010000341.1 GCA_013813345.1 Actinomycetota bacterium | reverse complement strand
TCGAGCGCGGCCGCATAGAGCTCGAAGCGCTCGTCGTCGGAAAGCGTCGGCGACTCGCCAGTCGTGCCCGTGACGACGAGCCCGTCCGATCCGTTCGCGACGAGATGCCGCGCGAGCGCCCGGAAGCTCTCGAGATCGAGCGAGCCGTCGCGCCGGAACGGCGTCACGATCGCGGTCAGGACCTCGCCCAGCTCTAGACGATCCGGCACACCGGCAGTCTAATCGGAGCGGTAGCGCTGACCGACGCGCCGCGCTAAGCGGTCTTCCGCTGGGCGGTCTCGAGCTCGCCTGGGCAAGCGCGCTCCAACGGAGGAGCTCGCGCTGATTGGCCTCCTGCGCCGCGCGCTCTTCAGGCGTCCGTCTCTCTATTCTCTTCTTCATCATCGCCTCTCTCGATGTAGCCGACGATCTTCGTCCACGAGCAAGAGGGTCCGACGGTCCAATCTGCGCGACGCGCAAGTGACGAATCCGGACAGGACCTACATCAGCGCGTCGAGGCCGACGGTCAGCCCCGGCGGCAGGTCGTGCACCTTCTCGAGCACGAGCAGGACGCCCGGGATAAAGGCCTCGCGGGAGGTCGTGTCGTGGCGAATCGTCAGTGTCTCTCCCGGCCCGCCGAAGATCACCTCCTGATTCGCGACGAGCCCGGGCAGGCGCACGGAGTGGATCGGCACGTCGCCGCCCATCCGTGCGGCCGTCGCCTGCGCCGTCCCGGAGGGGGCGTCGAGCTTCGAGTCGTGGTGGAGCTCGACGATTTCGGCACGCGGCATCAGCTCGACGGCCTGCGCCGCGAACCGCATCATCAGCACCGCCCCGAGCGCGAAGTTCGGCGCGAAGAACACCGGCACGCCGACGTCGGTCGCCTCCCGCTCGATCGAGCCCGGATCCCAGCCGGTCGTCCCGACGACGCAAGGAATCCGTGCCGCGAGCGCCGCTCGGACGTTGCCGAGCACGGTCTCGGGGCTCGTGAAGTCGACCATCGCCTCCGCGTCCAGGACTCCGACGAGCTCGTGCCCCGCCTGCTCGAGCGCCGGCGCGAGCACCGACCCGACCTTGCCGCCCCGGCCGTTGAGAACAATCCTCACGCGGCCGCGCGGCCGACGAGCGCGGGATTGACGCGCTGCACCGCGGCGCGAAAGCGCGCTTCGCTGGGCCCGATTCCTGCAGCCGAGAGCCGATCCGGACGCAGCAACTCCGCGGCCAGCGCTCCGACTTCGTCGGCTGTGACCGCCTCGATCCGCTCGATCAGTTCGTCGAGGGAGAGCAGCTCCGTTTCCGTGACGAGGGCCTTGCCGAGCCGGCTCATCCGGTTCGAGGTCGACTCCAGCGAGAGCAGCATCCGTCCCTTCAGGTTCTCCTTTGCGCGCTCGAGCTCGCCGCGGCGCACGTTGCCGGCAGCGACGTCGCCGAGCTCGCGCGCGGCGATCTCGAGGCACTCGACGAGGTTGTCCTCACGCGTGCCGACGTAGAGGCCGATCTGACCCGCGTCGGAATATTGGGACGCGAAGCTGTAGACGGCATACGCCATCCCCCGCTTCTCGCGGATCTCTTGGAAGAGGCGCGAGGAGGCGGAGCCGCCGAGGATCGCGTCGAGGAGAGAGGCGGCGAAGCGGCGCTCGTCCTGGCGGGAGATCCCTGGCGAGGCCAGGCAGACGTGGTACTGCTCGGTGTCCTTGCGCTGGAAGCGAAGGCCCGGCGCGGAGGCTCTGCGGATCGGCGTGCGCCGGCGACGAACGCTCGCCGGAGTCGTCGGGATCCGAGCCTCGAGCAACTCGACGAGCCGTCCGTGCTCGAGATTCCCAGCGGCGGCAACGACGAGATTGTCTGCGGTGTAAGCAGCGCCGTGGAAGCTCTGGAGGGCGCGGAGGCCGACGCTCGAGATCACCTCCGCGCGCCCGATCACCGGCCGGCCGAGCGGATGCGTGCCGAAGACCGCCTCGGCGACGATGTCGTGGACGAGATCCTGCGGATTGTCCTCGACCATCGCGATCTCCTCCAGGACGACCTCCCGCTCGGAGTCGACCTCGGCGAAGGCCGGCGCGTAGACCATTCCGATCATCACGTCGAGCGCCGTCTCCAGCCGATCGTCGGGGATGCGCGCATAGACGACGGTGGTCTCACGCGACGTGGCCGCATTCAGCTCGCCGCCGAGCCCGTCGAAGATCTCCGCGATCTCCTGGGCGTTGTGTCTCGCGGTGCCCTTGAAGAGCAGGTGCTCGATGAAGTGGGAGACGCCCGCGCGATGATCCGTCTCGTCGCGCGAGCCTGAGCCGACCCAAAAGCCGAGCGAGATCGAGCGGACGCCGGGTACGTGCTCGCTGATCACACGTTCGCCGGTCGGAAGGCTCGAGAGCTCGTGGGTCTGCACCCGGCGATCCTAGCGGCGACCGCGACCGGCCTTGTGGGCCACTCAGTCGGCAGCGGAGGCGCGGAGGCGCGTGACGGCACCGAGGAAGAACGGGACGAGCAGCAGCCCATAAAAGCCGTGGACGAAGAACTGGAACGACTGATCGATCATCGGGCTTGTGAACCACTCGAAGAAGACGCGACCGAGGATCTGGATGTTGACCAGGTAGAGCAGAAAGCCGTACGCGACGCCGGCGCCGAGCAGCACGAGACCGTTCCGGAAGAGCGGCGTGAGGAGCGCGAAGCCGATGCCGAAGGCGAGCGAGAGGTTGAAGTGGGTGACGAGCCCGATCACGACGTCGGCGGGAATCACCATCGGATCCATGGTCGGCTGGTCGGTGCCGTGGAAGATCGTCGACATGTCGAGCATGGGCGCGACACCTGGTAGGCCGGCACGGGTCGCCCAAGCCATCTCAAGGAGGAGGAAGGGCAGCCCGGCGGCGAGCCCCGCGAGGGCGCCACGCGCGATGAAGTCACCGAGCCGAAGCGCGAGCGCCCGCGGCGGCGAAGCAAGGGACTGATCGCGATCGGCAAGTCTGCGCTCTGGGTCTGGGTCCGTGGTCATCAGATGCCTCCAGTCGATGAACGACCCGCTAAGCGTCGCCCTTTCCCGAAGGGTGCAAACGCGTATTAAGAGATCTTCATCCGAGCGACGCAGGAGCCGCGTCTTGCAATAGCTCGGAGGATGGCCCAGGATTTGCGGCTTCCACCCAGGAGGAGACGATGGCCGCAGTGGAGTATTTCCTGAAGCTTGACGGGATCGAAGGCGAGTCGACCGACGCGAAGCACAAGGGCGAGCTCGTGCTCGACTCGTTCGGCTGGGGCGTCTCCCAATCCGGAGTAGGTGCCGGCGGAGCGGGTGGCGGTGGAGGAGGCGGCGCAGGCAAGGCGCAGTTCCAGGACTTCGTCTTCGTCCAGCGGACGAGCAAGGCCTCGCCGAAGCTCTTCCTCGCCTGCGTGACCGGCCAGCACCTGAAGACGGCCGTCCTGACCGCCCGCAGGTCGGGCAAGAACCCGCTCGAGTTCCTCACGATCACGCTCGGCGACGTCCTCGTCGCCTCGTTCCAGGAGACCGGGGTCGCCGGCGAGGTGCCGCTCGAGACGGTCTCGCTCGCATTTGCGAGGCTCGAGATTGCCTACCGGCCGCAGTCGGCAACCGGCAAGCCAGCGCCCGCGCTCAAGGCCGGCTTCGACCTGAAGCTGAACAAGCCGGTCTGATCGGCCCGACTCCGAAATTGCGACGTCCGTCGCATTAGTGCTACGGTCGCTCGTGTGGAAGTACCGCTCCGGGAGCTGCGGAATCAGACGAGTCGGATCCTGCGCCGCGTCGAGGCGGGCGAGCGCATCACGGTGACGATCTCCGGCCGCCCCGTGGCCGATCTCGTGCCGCACACCGGACGCCGAGTCTTCGTGCCTCGCGAGGAGCTGGTGCGATTCCTCGCGGAGCGAGAACCGGATCCGACCTTCAGAGACGAGATCCGGGCGGTGCTCAGCGAGACGACAGATGACATCTGACGGGTTGCTCGACACGAGCGTCCTCGTCGGGCTCGAGACCGCCCGGGTCGCGAGCTCGGCGCTTCCCGAGCGGGCGGCAATCTCGACGATGACGATCGCCGAGCTCCATCTCGGCGTCCTCGTCGCAACCGATCCCGGGATCAGGGCCCGGCGACTCCGGACGCTCACTTTCGCTGAGCAGGCCTACGAGCCGGTAGCCGTCACAGCAGAGGTCGCAAGACGCTTCGCCGAGCTGGCCTCGACGCTCCGAGTCGAACGACGTCGGTTCCCCATCATCGACACGCTCATCGCGGCGACCGCACTCGCGCACGACCTTCCCCTGTTCACCCAGGATGCCGACTTCGCCGTTTTCGCCGAGGTCGATCTACGACTCCTGTCGAGCCAATGACGAGACCCTGAAGGGGGCGGCTCTCGCCGCCGCCCCCTTCAGGCACGCTTCTCCGCTAGTCGCGGCGCGGGCCGCGGTCGCGGCCGCCACGGCCGCGGTCGTCGCGGCGAGGCCGGTCCTCCTCCGGGGGCCGCGGCGGGGCCGACTTCGCCCGCTCGATCAGCTCCTCGGGGGAGGCCATCTTCCCGTCCTCGTGCTTCCCTACGAGCTTGAGGCCGATCCGGCCGCGGGCCTTGTCGACCTCCTGCACGATCACGTCGACGATGTCGCCGCGCGCCATCACGTCCTCGATGTGCGCGACCCGGCCGGGACCCACGTTCGAGACGTGGAGGAGGCCGTCAGTGCCCTTCTTCAGCTCGACGAAGGCGCCGAACTGCGTCGTCTTCACGACCTTGCCGGTGAAGGTGTCCCCCACCTCGGGCTCCTTGGTCAGCGCCGTGATCGCGGAGATCGCAGCGTCGGCCTTCG
>JACCRW010000303.1 GCA_013813345.1 Actinomycetota bacterium | reverse complement strand
GGTGTACCCGATCCCTCGGCGGGCCGCGTCGACGGGATCTGCTTCACCTTGCACCGGACGGGGTTTGACGAGCCGCCGCGTCACCGCGGCGCTGGTGGGCTCTTACCCCACCGTTTCACCCTTACCGGCGGCGTCTCCGGAGAACACGCCGCCGGCGGTTTGCTTTCTGTTCCACTTTCCGTCGGCTTTCGCCCCCTGGGGTTTCCCCAGCGTCCTGCCCTGTGGTGTCCGGACTTTCCTCGGCGTCTTGCGACGACGCGGTCACCCGGCCTGCAGCCGAATTGTAGCGCCGGGTCTATCCCCTCAGCTCGACGGCGTCCCCGAACGCGCTCAGCCGGTAGGTGACACGGATCGTGCGGGCCGGTAGGACGAGCTTGCCTGCGTTCCGCACCGGCTCGAGTCGAACGACGTAGTCGAGCCGACTGGGTAGGCCGTCCTCCCCGATCCAGGTTTCCAGCTCGAGTCTCGGGCTACGGCGCTCCTGCGCGAACAGTTTGCTCAGCTCGGCCGGGAAGCCGCGTCGCCCGGCCCGGCGGGAGTCGATCTCGAACCCGTAGTGCTCTTCGCCGCCCTCGCTTCCGAGCAGCCGTGGCCGCACTGCGTCGGCGAGCAGGTCGTCGAGCGCGTCGACCTCGTCAGGGTAGCGGCCGAACAACCCGCCGCTCTCACGCGCTCGCGCTCGAGCGAACCGTTGCGGGCGTCCTTCGACGACGGCGGTAACCGACTCGCTGTTCCACCGCAGCTCCACGGGCTTGTCGAGCGGCGCCTCGTTCTCCCGGCCTGGGAAGAGCGGCGCCAGCTCGAACGACGCTCGTGACCTGCCGGCGCCGAGATCGACTGCTCCTTCGGCGGTCGCGTACTCCTCGACGTCGTCCGGCGCTGTCTTCTGCACGCGCGTGAAGGAGGCCTCGAATCGGAACGTGCCTTCCCCCCGGAGACGCGCTGCCGCGAGCGCGAGCGCCTTCGCCGGATCAGCGGCGGTCGACGCGGCGCTCTCGTCATTGCCACCGCAACCGCCTGCGAGCCCGACGAGCACGAGCGTCACCGCCACGATGCGACCTACCCCGTCGATCGCCCCTCTCTTTCGGAAGCGGCCACTGCACCATGTTCCTCCGGCTCGAGCAGCAAGCCGCATTCCGGGCAGGCGATGACGGCGCCTCGGTGGAGGACGAACTCGCCGCAGACGAGGCATTCGAGGCTGATCCCTCGGGCGATCGCGGCAAGCTCCTGGTCGAGCGTGCGGTTGAGAAACGCGAGCGGCATCAGAGGCTCCGGAAGACTCCCGTGACCCGACCGAGGATCTGGACGTGCCTGGCGTAGATCGGCTCGAGCGCGTCGTTCTCGGGTTGGAGTCGGATGCGGCCGTCTTCGCGATAGAAGGTCTTGACGGTCGCCTCGTCGGCAGACTCGTCGTCGCCGGCGAGCGCGACCACGATCTCGCCGTTCCGGGCGTCGCTCTGTCGCTGGACGACGATGATGTCCCCGTCGAGGATGCCGGCGTTGACCATCGACTCGCCCTTGACGCGGAGCAGGAAGTCGGCGTTCCTGCCGAGCGGCTCGGGGACGGCGAGCTCTTCCTCGATGTTTTCCTGCGCGAGCAGAGGGCTACCGGCGGCGATCTGGCCGAGCAGCGGGAGACGTGCAGGTGCGGACTCGGCGGGCCGATCGGCGCGCGACTCGCGGCGATGGCCGATCAGGTCGAGCGCGCGCGGCTTGGAGGGGTCGCGCTTGAGCAGGCCGGCCCGCTCGAGGTTGGCGAGATGGGCATGCACCGTGGAGGGGGAGGCAAGCCCCACGGCCTCGCCGATCTCGCGCACCGTGGGCGGGTACCCGTGCTGGTCAACGTACTCGACCAGGAATCCCCAGATCTCGTGTTGGCGGACGGTCAGCACTGTCGTCTCCTCGTCGTCGAAGGCCCAGCTCGAACAGGTGTTCGCAGTGAAGGCTAGAGATCCTTCCGGACGACGTCAAGGAAGCTGAGAGACTGACGAGGCGTGGAGTGGCCGACGATCACCCTTGCCGACGTCCTCGAGGCGCGCCGCCGCATCAGCCCGCACCTGCGGCCGACGCCTCTCTTCTCGTACGGTGGGCTCGACGAGTTGCTCGGGACAGAGGTCTGGGTGAAGCACGAGAACCACCAGCCCGTCGGGGCATTCAAGGTTCGCGGCGGGATCAATCTCGTCTCGCAGCTCGGGAAGGATGAGCGGCGGCGGGGGCTGATCGCGGCGTCCACCGGGAATCACGGGCAGTCCGTCGCCTACGCGGCGCGGCTCTTCGGCGTCGACTCGCGGATCTGCGTTCCCGAGGGCGCCAACCCGATCAAGCTCGAGGCGATGCGGATGCTCGGCGCGGAGCTCGTCGTCCATGGCAAGGACTTCGATGCCGCTCGCGAGCACGCCGAGGAGCTCGCGGGCGAGCACGGCTACCGCTATGTCAACTCCGGCAACGAGCCGCTCCTGATCGCCGGAGTCGGCACCGGGACGCTCGAGCTTCTCGAGGACCGGCCCGACGTCGAGGCGATTGTCGTGCCTGTCGGCGGCGGCAGCGGCGCCGCGGGCGCCTGCATCGTCGCGAAGGCAGTCCGACCGGAGATCCAGGTGATCGGCGTCCAGGCGGAGGCGGCGCCCGCCGCGTTCCGCTCCTGGCAAGCCCGCGAGCTGCTCGAGGACGAGACCGCAACCCACGCCGAAGGGCTCGCGACGCGCGTCCCGTTCGAGCTGCCGCAGCGGATCCTCTGGGAGCACCTCGACGACTTCGTTCTCGTCGGCGAGGACGAGATCCGCAGTGCGACCAGGTTGCTGATCGAGCACACGCGCAACCTCGTCGAGCCGGCCGGCGCAGCTCCTCTCGCCGCCGCGCTGAAGCTTCGCGAGCGGCTTCGCGGGACCCGTGTCGCGCTCGTCATGAGCGGCGGCAACATCAGCCCCGCTCAGCTCGCGGCCCTCTACAGCTAGAGAAACGGCCCCTTCCAGGGCCGTTTTCCCGCATGCGCTGGAGAGGACTTGAACCTCCACGGCCCTAAGGCCACAAGGCCCTCAACCTTGCGCGTCTACCAATTCCGCCACCAGCGCGGGCCGGGCATTGTAGCGGCGTTACGCGAGCATCCGGTAGAGCAGGACCGTGTTGAGGAAGAACACCGTCGCGACGAC
>JACCRW010000302.1 GCA_013813345.1 Actinomycetota bacterium | reverse complement strand
ATTCTTCCGCTTCGGCAAGCTCGTCGGCAGCGCTCCGGAGGCCCAGTTCAGCGGCAACTCGATGGCCTATCTCAAGTTCCGCACGACGTTCCAGAAGGACGAGGCGCTACGCGCGTACTTCGAGGAGATCACAGGGCTTACGCTCGCCATGAGCGACGACTTCGGCAGCCACTCGATGGCGGCCGGCGACTTCCTGAAGGCTCACGACGACAACAACCGCAACCGCCGTCTCGCCCTGGTTCTCTATCTCTCCCCGGACTGGCAGCCCGAGTACGGCGGCGTGCTCCGGATCGTCGATCCCGCCGGTCACGAGTCGACGGTTCCGGCGCAGTACAACTCGCTCGTGGCGTTCGACACGCTGGCCGGAACGACGCACTACGTGGTTCCCGTCGAGGAGACGGCAGGGTCGGACACGAGGCTGACGATCGGTGGCTGGTATCGAAATCCGTCGTAAGGGGCAAGACGCCCCGATGGACAAGCTCACCGGATTCGGCGCGCCGCAGCACCTGTCGCTCGCCTACCACGCGATCGACCCGCTCTGGCGCGATCCGACGCTGTCCGTCGACCCGAGCGTGTTCGCGACGCAGATGGGGGGCCTCGCGAAACGAGGGTATCGCGGGCTGACCTTCTCGGACGCGGTGCTCGGAGACCACCCTGGTCGAATCGTCTCGATCACGTTCGACGACGCCTACCCATCCGTCCGCGAGCAGGCGCTCCCGGTCCTCCGGGACCTCGGCTGGCCCGCCACCGTCTTCGCCCCAACCGCCACCGTGACGAGCGGCCGCCTGATGACCTGGCTCGGCGAGGAGTTCGCAGCGGAGAAGCGGCAGCTGACCTGGTCGGAGCTGGACGCGCTGGCTGGCGAGGGCTGGGAGATCGGCAGCCATTCCAGGACGCATCCGCTCCTCACGACCGTCACGGACGCGGAGCTCCAGGAGGAGGTCGAGGGATCGCGGGCCGAGATCGTGGAGAACCTCGGAACCTGCGCGAGCATCGGCTACCCCTGGGGCGAGGTCGATCCGCGGATCGTCGCAGCCGCCCGCCGCGCCGGCTACAAGGCCGGCTCCGGGCTCGCGGGCCGGTTCGTCCACGACGACCCGCTGCGAGTTCCTCGCCTGGCGGTCTCCGGAGTCGACGGCTCGTTCCGCTTCGCGCTGAAGACGTCCGGATTGCTGTGGACGCTGCGGTCGACCCGACTCTGGGACGTGCTCGACCGCGCGCGCGGGCTCCACGGCCGCCGCGACGAGACGCAGAACATGAAATCCCGGCTCCGATCGCTGCTGAATCTCGGCTGAGCACGGGCCGCTGGCGGCGGCGTCCGATCGGCATGCGACATTTCGTGCATGTCCATCTACCAAGTGATCGCGCTGGTCACACTGGTCTGGGTCGTACTTGCCTTCTTGCTGGGAATCACGCTGAGCGTGTGGATCCGGCGCATCAACCGCTACTCACCGGAGCCGACCGAGCTGGTCACTCGCAACCGCCAGGCCGCTTAGACGAAGATCGAGCGAGGGTGAAGAACCCGCGCCGCGGGCCTACGGTCGAGCCCTCAGCGCAGGAAACAGGATCACGTCGCGAATCGTCTCTCGCCCGGCCAGGAGCATCGCGAGGCGATCGATCCCGAGCCCGAGCCCGGCCGTCGGCGGCATCCCGTAGGAGAGCGCCTCCACGTAGTCGGGATCGTCCTCGACGAACTCGGCCGCCCCAGCCTCCTTCTCGGCGAGCTGCTCCCGGAAGCGGCGCGCCTGCTCCTCGGCATCGTTGATCTCGCTGTAGGCATTCCCGAGCTCGAACCCGGCGACGAAGTACTCGAACCGCTCGACGATGGCGGGATCTTCGTCGGTCGTCCGCGCGAAGGGCGAGAGCTCGATCGGATAGTCGTAGAGGATCGTCGGCTCGACCAAGGAAGGCTCGACGATCGAGCCGAGCGCGTGGTCCGCGAGCTGCGCCCAGGTGTGGTCGTGCGAGGTATCCACCCCACGCTCGTCGAGTGCCGCGCGGAGCTCGCCCGCGTCGCGCAGCCAAAGCCCCTGCTCGGCGAGCGCGTCTGCCAGCTTGAGCCGCCGCCACGGAGCCTTCAGGTCGACCTCGTGGCCACGGAACTCGACGCGTGTGGTGCCAAGCGTCGCCCGCGCGACCCGCTCGAGCAGCGTCTCGATTCGCACCATCGCGTCCTCGTAGCTCGCGTAGGCCTCGTACCACTCGAGCATCGTGAACTCGGGCGAGTTCTTATACGAGAAGCCCTCGTTGCGAAAATCCTTCCCGATCTCGTAGACGCGTTCGAGCCCGCCGACGATCAGCCGCTTGAGATAGAGCTCGGTCGCGATCCGGAGGTACATGTCCTGGCCGAGCTCGTTGTAGTGCGTCAGGAAGGGCGTCGCGAAACCGCCGCCGTACCGTGGCTGGAGGACGGGCGTCTCGACCTCGAGGAACCCTTCCTCGTCGAGGTAACGGCGGATCTCGGTCACGGCTCGGGTGCGGATCTCGAAGGCGCGCCGCGTGTCCTCGTTCATCAGGAGGTCGAGGTAGCGCCTGCGGTAGCGCTGCTCGACGTCGGAGAGCCCGTGGAAGGTGTCCGGAAGCGGGACGCGGATCTTTGCCAGCAGCTCGAGCTCGGTCACCTGAAGCGACGGCTCGCCCCGGCGCGACTTCGCCGGATGCCCGCTGACGCCGACGATGTCGCCGAGGTCGAGGTCGACCTTCTCCGTCACGAGCAGCTGGATTCGGCCGCT
>JACCRW010000230.1 GCA_013813345.1 Actinomycetota bacterium | reverse complement strand
GAACGACCTCGGACGGCGGCGGCTCTTCGTGGTCTCCGAGCTCGGCGAAGGAGTCGGCGTCCAGGTCGAGCTCGACCTGACCCTCCGTGATCGTTCCCACGAGCTCCGACGGGACGTAGACCTTGGAGCGCAGGAGCCCGTGCGAGACCGAGAGGCCGTTGAAGATGTCCTTGTCCGAGTCGCCCACGACCTCGGCGATCTTGCCGAGTTCGTCTCCGTCACGACCGACGACGGCCCAGCCGGGCTCGATCAACAGCCAGGAGACAGGATCGGCGCCGCTCAAACTGCCTTTCCTTCCACGTACCAGACGGGGCCCTGCGTATCGACGTTGTGCGTGTCGGAGAGCACGCGCAGGATCGAGACGCGGCCCGTGATTCCCTCGCCGTCGACGCGTGCGAGGCACCGGCGCGTCATCGGCTCCGAGGCGCCGTAGCCGAAGCGGTGCGCGACCCGGAAGCGGAACATCGACTTGCCCGCGATTCGAGCCGGATTGATCGGCGCAAGCAGGAGCGCGCCGCGCTGGAGGTAGTCGCTCGAGGTGAGCTCGAGCTCGCAGTAGAGGTCGCTCCAGTCGGGAGGCAAGGTGGCGACCGCCTCGTCCCAGCCCTCGACGAGCGTCGTCGCCGGCTCGACCTCGGGAGGGCCGGCCGTTGCCGCATCGCGAAGGCGTAGCCTGCCCGCGATTCCCTCGTCCTGGAGGCGCCCGAGCAGTCGCCGGATCGCGTCCGGCCCCGCGCCTGTTCCCGGAGAGCCCCTTCCAGAAGACCTGCGCGCCGAGAAACGCAGCTCGCCCGAGCCGTGGCCAGGATTCGCAGGACCGAGGAGCGCTGCCGCACGGTCGAGCCGATCTGGATCGGAAATCTCGAGGATGAGTCGCGCATCCGCCCAGTCTGCTGGCAGGTCGCGCTCGATCCCGCGCCAGTCCTCGACGAGTCCCATGCGAGGGTCAGCATAATGGAGCTCCAGATGGCGAAGGTCGAGAAGAAGCCCCGCTCCGACGCGTCGCTCTCCGACGACAGGCTCCGCGAGCTCTTCCGCGAGATGCTCCTGATCAGGCGCTTCGAGGAGAAGGTCGAGGAGCGCTTCCGCGCAGGCGAGCTGCCCGGCTTCCTCCACGTCGCGATCGGCCAGGAAGCGGTCGCCTCGGGTGTGATGGCAGGCCTCGAGCCCGACGACACGATCATGTCCACCCACCGCGCGCACGGGCACACGCTCGCGAAAGGCACCCATCCGAACGCGATCATGGCCGAGCTCTACGGCAAGAAGGAGGGCTGCTCGGGCGGCTACGGCGGCTCGATGCACCTCTACGACCTCGAGCACGGGATGCTCGGCGCAAACGCGGTCGTCGGCGGCGGGCTGCCGCAGGTGACCGGAACGGCGCTGGCCTACCAGTTCCGCAAGGAGGACAAGGTCGCGGTCGCCTTCTTCGGCGACGGGGCGACGAACACCGGTGTTTTCCACGAGGCGCTGAACCTCGCGCAGCTCTGGAAGGTGCCGGCGCTCTTCGTGCTCGAGATGAACGGCTGGGCGGAGTCGACCCCGATGAGCCAGCACCTGCCGATCACCGACCTCTCCCAGCGCGCGGTCGCCTTCGGGATGCACTCGCTCGACGTCGACGGCCAGGACGTCGAGGCCGTTTTCGTGGCCACGAAGGAAGCGCGCGAATACGCCGCTTCCGGAAACGGCCCCGTCTTCCTGAACGTGCGCACCTATCGGCTCGTCGGCCACTACATCGGCGATCCGCAGGTCTATCGCGAGAAGGAGGAGCTCGAGGAGCTGCGCGAGACGAAGGATCCGATCGAGCTCCTGCGCGCGCGGCTCGAGCTCTCGGACGACGAATTCGAGCAGCTCGACACCGAGGTGACGGCGATCGTCGAGGAGTCGGTCGCGTTCGCGAAGGCCGGCACGGATCCAGACCCCGAGGACGCCCTGAAATGGGTCTATGCCTGAGGCCACCGGACAGCCGCCGCTCCAGCCGGGCGGAGCCCGGCCTCCGCATCGGCTTCGCGCCGCTGGACGGCAGGATGTCGCACGCGCGGCGCTTGTCCGTACCGGTTGTACTGTCCTACGTGCCGCGCGCACGACCTCCTTTGCCAGCAATGCGCCGGAGGCCTCAGGGTGCCTGAGCTGACCTACCGCGAGGCCGTCCGCGACGCGCTCTCGCGGGCGATGCGCGAGGACGACGACGTCTTCATCATGGGCGAGGACATCGCCGAGATGGGCGGCTCGATGGGCGTGACGCAGGG
>JACCRW010000229.1 GCA_013813345.1 Actinomycetota bacterium | reverse complement strand
TCGGGAAGCGGTAGCGGTAGACGTCGGGCCGGCAGAGCATCCGCCGCAGATCGACGCTCGTGAGCGCCGGGAAGTTCATGCAGCTCGACATGTCGACGACCTCGAAGCCGTCGAGGTCGTAGCGGTCACCCGAGCCCGGCACCTCGTTCTGGCGCTTGTACTCCGGCGCGGGGCCAACGTTGACCGAGTCCGAGGTGACCGAATAGGCGATGTGAGGCCGCTTCGGGTCGACGTTGACCGTGTGCGACTCGCCGATATGGCTCGTCAGGCCGATCTCCTTGGGTCGAAGCACGTTGGTGATGTCGACCAGCTCGAGCCCGCCGCGAGGCGCGTCGACGGCGCCCGCAACGCCCTGGTCGTGGCAGCGGCCGCGCTGGTCGGTGGCGTCGACGAGGAGCTGCGCGTCGCCGCCTGCGGCCGTGGCCGCCGCAGTGTTGAGCAACACGCCGCCCTTCGGGGTCGCCTCCACGTCGTGTTGCAATCCGAGCGCTGCGTCCGGCCGCGAGATACAGGAGGCGGACGGGTGGCTCGAGACGTAGCGCGGCTCGACTGTCCCGCGATCGGTGAGCTGCACGATCGTCTGGCCGCCGCCGTTCGGCCCGGCCGCGAGCGTGCCGACGGACGCATACGTCTCGCCGCCCTGCGTGAAGAAGTCGAGGTCGGTGTGCGGGTTGCCGGTCGGGAAGGTCGTCACGAGCTTCCACGTCGCTCCAGGCCCGCCCGAGTTGAGGCCGGTGCCGATCGGCGCTGCCGGCTGATACGGAGGAGCGGGGTGGTCGAGCTCGTGGGCTGCGGCTCCCGTCGAGAGCATCAGCGCCGTCGCTGTGACGAGCGGCGGAATCAGGCGTTTCCTGGTCATCGTCTCTCCTTCTCGGGAAGATTGCCGCGCGGAGGCTCGGGTGAGCCCCTGCGCGCCCGTCCGCTACTTCTTGCCGCCCCTGGCGCCGGCGACGCTGCTCGGACCGTTGAAGAGCTGTAGCTCTGCGATCCGCACCTCGTTGTCGCGTGGCGCGACCACTTGCGGCAGGTCGCCGATCAGCTCGACCGTCGCACCGGGCGAGCCCTCGCGGCAGTCGGTGCCGTTCGTCGGGTCGGCATCCTGCTCGCCCTGGAACGCGGCGGTGCCGGTGCACTGGTTCGTCAGTACGCGGATCGCCACGTGCGTCGCGGTGGTGCGGGGCACCGTGAACGTGCGCAGGATCAGCTCGGGCGCGATCGGCCGCGGCGTCGTGCCGGGGAAAGCGTCGACCGGGCTCGTGAAGAACCGCGTGTAGCCGATCGCCGGGTTGGCGCAGTTGGCGTTGGCGACGGTCGCCCCACAGGCGAGCAGCTCGAACTGCCGGACGGCCGTGAAGCGGTTCTGACCGGGCGTCAGCATCGCGCTCACCTGCGCGCGGTCGAACACCTGCGAGCTGCCCGCGAGATCGACTACGACGGTGCTGCCGGAGACGCTCGGGACGGTGCCGGTGCGCTCCCAGTTCGTCGCCTCGGTGTCGTCGATGAGCTCGCCGTGACGCACGCCGTCGCCGCTCGCTGCAGCACCGCTCGCCGCCGAGGCGACGTTCGGACTCAGCGACAGCTTCACGCTCTTGCGCTCACCCGCGGCGAGCGTCTGCGTGAAGCGGAAGTGGCCGTAGCCGGCGGCGCGTCCGACGAAGTCGTACGTCCCGGCCACGAGCGCGGCCGTGGCGTCGAGGTTGTCGACACCGGGCGCGGGCGCCGAGGTGGCGGGATCCGTGTCCGCGACCGGCGACGTGCGAGCCTCGAAGGTCCCGACGAAGACACGCGCCGGAACCGGTGCGCCCGTCACGGCGTCCACTGCCGTAAACGTGACGGTCGCCTCGTCGTGGAGCGGCGAGGCGAAGTCCGGCTTCGGATCCGTATCCGTGTCCGCCAGGGTGTTCGAGCTGAATGCCGCCTCCCCGAAACCGCGCTGTGCGAACGCGTTCCACAGCTCGGCCTGGTTGGCGCCGCCGAAGCGCATCCGGTCGGCGGCGAGGTAGGCATCGCGCGCTTGCAGCATCGACGGCGCGGTCGGCATCAGCAGGTAGGCGTCGAACATGATTTGGATCCAGCGCCGGTTGCCCGGGCACTGGTCGACCGGACGCTTCCCCTCGGCGCACGCGATCTGCGTGGCCCGGTCGCTCCCCCCGTACTTCTGGACGAGAGCCTGCCGGATGTCGTAGTTCGTGGCGCTCCAGATCTCGCCGTCCGCGTGCACCTGCGGGCCGGTGAGGTCGTAGCCCATGTTCGAGAAGTTGAGCGGATCGGTTCTCGGCAACGAGCCCGGGGCCGGAAACGGCCCGGTGCGCGGGAAGTTCATGCCGTAGTTGCGGATCCCGCGTTGCGCGTCGCCGGTGACATAGCCCCCGACCGCGAAGGGGTTCTCGCCCGAGACGGGCACGAAGCCGTACTCGTTCAGGTACTCGACGGCGAGCAGGTCGCCTGAGCTCTCGCCCATGGCGCCGGCGTGGTGCCCCGCGCGATTGCCGCCCTTGCCGATCATCCGGTTCTCGATCAGGTGGCCGTACTCGTGGCCGATCACGGACATGTCGAAGTCGCCGTCCACGCACGGCGCGTAGAACGTCGCCGCAATCGGCTGCCAGAGGTACATGTTGGTGATCGGCGGGGTGCCGTCGGGCAGAGACGTCATGTTGGCGTTGTCGCGGCCGTTGTAGGCCGGGAAGCCGCCCGCCAACGCGCCTGCCTGGGCGTTGCCGAGCACCGGGTCGTTCTCGAGCGTGCCCGGGCCGCCGTTGCCGAGGTTCGACTCCTGCGCGTTCCAGTGTGCCTCGTCGAACCCGAGGTGATACGACCAGTCGTGCATGCGGTTGTGCATGGCGAAGAGGTTCGTCGCCGCCGCGTCGATGTCATGGCTCTGACCGGGCACGAACGGCGTGAAGCAGTCGCTCTTGTGCCAGGCGTTCGTCCACGGATACGAGTAATCCCGCCGCAAGCTGACCGGCCGGTAGGCCGTCGGCCCGGGCGCCCGGAAGTTCGTCCAGCCCTCGGAGGCCTGGGCGTTGTTGCCCACGGTCGTGAAGGTGGGCGCGCCCGCGCGGTAGCTGTAGTCCCACGGTGCGCGCGAGGCCGAGTTCTGCACCTCACGGTCGCACTCCGCCAGGTTCGTCGGCGGGTTGCCGACCGTGGAATCCCAGCACCACGTCTCGCGGTTGTCGGTCGACGGATAGCTCCACGGGAACGCGTCGCCCCCGATGAGCGGCGTGGACGGGAAGACCGTCCACTTCGGCGGATACGGGAAGTCGCCGTCGACGGTCGCAGGCGTGAACGCGATCTCGCCCGTGTATGTCGTGGGCGCGTCCCACCCGGCGCCGTCGGAGAAGTCGCACACGCGCACGAAGTACGTGCCCGCGCCGCTGTCGGCCGGGTTGTAGGCGAGCGCCTCCGGGCTCGCGCCGGTGTCCTGCGTCGCAACCACGACGCCGTCGCGGACGAGCTGGATCACGCTGTCGTTCGTCGTCAGCGTCGCCTCAACGGCAACCGCGACCGAGCCGATCGACTCGCCGGAGGCCACCGTCCACGGGCCGTTGTCGGCCGCGCAGGCCCCATCGGTCGGAGGCACGGCGCCGGTGAAGGTGGCGGCGGAGGGATGCGATTGCTCGACGAGGTCGCGCCGGATCAGGATCTCGCCCGTGGCGGCATCGACGAAGTGCGTGAACGCGCGCGGCACGGTGCCGCGCTGATCGAGCACGAGCGTCTCCCACGCCGGGCGCACGCCCCTGCTCGGGGTCGGCACCGCGACGAGGCGGGCGCGCTGCGGATCCGGAAGGCCGCCGACCGCGAGCAGCGTCCAGCCGGCGCCCTTGCGAGTCGCCAGGACGTTGACGATCGACCCGCCGAGGCCGACATCGCCGGCCGCCCTGGCCCAGCCCTCGGCGGCCGAGAGGACCGGCTGCGCCGCGAGCTGTGCGTCGCGGGTCAGGGAGCCCGAGGCATAGACGACGTCGTCGCCCTGAACGGCGACGACGAGCAGGCCACCCTCGGCCGCCGGCAGACCGCCGAAGGTCTGACGGAGCACGACGGCGTGCGCCGAGCCGCCGACGAGCCGCGAGTCGGCTGTGACCTGCAGCCGGTCGAGCGACGCTTCCGAGAGGCCGAGGAGCTCGGTCTGCTGCTCGGCGAAGTTGCGCGCGACCTTGGCCGCAGAGCCGCCCTGGAGATTCTCGACGACGGCGCCGTCGTGCTGGAACAGCGACGCGGGCGTGCCAAAGCGGGTCCACGACACCTCGGCGTCGAGCTGCTCCGCGGCGGCGCGCTGGTCGGAGGACGGAGCGACACTCGTCGTGCGGGCATCGCGATCGGCGAGCACGAGCTCGCCTGCCAGAGCGCTCGAGGGCAGCGCCAGCACGGCGGCCGCCACGAGGAAAGCGATCGATCGTCGCGTCATCGGACGACATCTCCTGAACTCGAAGTTTTCGAAGGCCGGCGCCTGCCGCCGCTGCCATTCCTGCTCGCGGGAATCGCACTTGAAACCTCCGGAACTCGTTCAGCCCACCCGAAAGCGGGTGGAGCTCGCGGCCACTCCGGCCACGCGCAGGACGACCTCGTAGCGCCCCGGCGCGAGAGCGCGGCCGCGTCCGTCACGGCCGTCCCAGGCGAGCGTGATTCTTCGACCGGCCCTTCCCGTGAATGACCCGAGCTGGCGAACGACGGTCCCGGAGCGGGCGCGGATCTCGACCTCGACGCCGCTCGCCGCCGGAAGCTCGAACGCGATCGTCGTCCGGCCGCGCACAGGTTGCGGCGCGATCGTGGCCGCCGCGATCGGCCGGAGCTCGGTCGACGGGATCCGCTCCGGTCCCTTGTAGCGGTGCGCGGCGCGGAAGTCCGCGAACGCCTGCTCGTCGAAGCGATCGCAGTCGAGGCGACCCGCCCACGCCGTCGCGCGGATCCTGTCGCCGAGCTCTGGCCGCGGCGCCACGACGATTCCAACCGGGTCGTCTGCGTACCAGTCCGCCAGCCGCGCGATCTCTCCGGCAGGGAGCCGGTTCCCGTACTGGACGACGACGCCGCCGTGCAGGTGGTTGTGGCGCAGCCGAGCCTCCTGAACCGGCTGTGCGTAGAGCCGCCAGGGAAGTGGATCGGGGCCCGTCGCGTCGACCATGGCCTCTGCGGGCGCCGACGAGAGGCGCTCCTCGGCACATGCCTGCGCGTCCTCCCCGCCGCCGGTCAGAAGGAGCGCGAGCACGAGCGCCGCGAGAGGCAGCCCGAGCCCGGACGCGAGGAGCGCCGCGAGTCGGGCGCGGGAGTGACGGGAATGCGCGTCCGTCACCGAGTCGCGTACCCGCGGATCCCGTCGACGAGGATCGCGGTGAAGCGGTCGGCGAGCTCGTCCGTGTCGCGGCCGGGATCGAGCCACGTGTAGGCCCAGTTCGCGGCCGAGAGCGCGAGGAGCGCCGCCGCGCCCTCGTCGAGGTCGGAGCGCAGCTCGCCCCGGTCGCGCCCCTCACGGAAGAGCGCGCGCAACCGTTCCTCGTAGCGGCGCCGCTCTGCGACGAACTCGTCCCGCCGCTCGCCCTCGAGGTAGCGCCACTCGCGGATGAAGACCGTGGCGACATCGAGCTGCTCGGCGACGACGCGCAGGTGCGCCCGCAGCGCCAGGCGGATCTTCTCGCCGGCGGGTAGCTCTTCCGGGATCCCGTCGAGCCCCGCGTGGAAGGCTGTGGCCCCCTCGCGCAGCGCCTCGTAAAGAAGCTCCTGCTTCGAGGCGGTCAGCGAATAGAGCGAGCCCTTCTGCACGCCCATCGCGGCGGCGAGCTCGCCCATCGAGGTGCCGTGATAGCCCTTCTGGGCGAAGAGCCGGGCGGCCTGGCGGGTCAGCTCCAGGCCTCGTGCGGTGGGCGGGCGAGTGGCGATACACTCAATGCTAACGACCGTTAGGTAGGGAGGCCGAATGTCCGACGCGCGCACCGCCGAGTTCCTCGAGTTCGTCCAGGCCGGAGGGCAGGTCGAGACGGACGATTGGTTGCCGGACGAGTACCGGAAGCGGCTGATCAAGTTCATCGAGATGCACGGCAACTCCGAGCTGATGGGCGTCCTCCCCGAGCGCGACTGGATCCTCCGCGCGCCGACGCTGCAGCGGAAGCTTGCGCTGACGGCGAAGATCCAGGACGAGGTCGGCCATTGCCAGCTCATCTACCGCGTGGTCGAGGATCTCGGGAAGCCGCGGGCCCAGTGCCTCGACGACCTGATCTCGGGCAAGTCGAAGTTCCACAACGTCTTCCACTATCCGACGAAGAGCTGGGGCGACGTCGGCGTGATCGCGTGGCTCGTCGACGCGGCCGCGATCATCAGCCAGAAGGCGCTCCTCAAGTGCTCGTACGCGCCCTACGCGCGCGTGATGAAGAAGGTCTGCTGGGAGGAGTCGTTCCACATCCTCCACGGCCGCGACACCGTGCTCGCGATGGTCACCGGCACGCCGGAGCAGTTCGAGCTCGTGCAGGAGGCGGTGACGCGCTGGTGGGAGCCGCTGATGCACTTCCACGGGACGCCGATCGCCGCAGAGGAGGATCCGATGGTGCACTGGCGGATCAAGAGCCAGGGCAACGAGGACGCGCGCCAGCAGTTCCTCGACGGCTACGTGCCGCAGATCCGCGAGCTCGGCCTCGAGCTGCCCGACCCGAAGCTGCGCCGAAACGACGAGGGCGTCTGGGAGTACACCGAGCCGGACTGGGAGAAGCTGACCGCCGTCGTCACCGGCCACGGCCCCGCCTCGCAGGAGCGGCTCGCGTTCCGGCGGCTCTCGCGCGCCGAGGTGGACTGGGTCTCAAAGGCGATGCTGCCCGAGGCCGCTTGATCTACGAGGTCTTCAGACAGGAGCGAAAGGGCCAGCCGTTCGTCCACGGCGGCTCGTTCCACGCGCCCGACCGGCCCTTCGCGGACGCCTACGCGCGCGAGTTCTACGCGCGCCGGCAGGAGTCGGTCGCGCTCTGGGTCGTGCCGCGCGACGAGATTCTGGAGATCGACGAGTTTCCGGACGAGTTCGACCTCAAGTACCGCCGCGTGGACGGCTACTCGATCAAGGCGCGACTTGCGATCGCGCGTGAGCGAGCGGGCGCCGCGACCTCCTCAAGCGACGGCGAGGGACCGTGATGGACGTTGTGTTGGAACAACACAAGCGTCGGTACGTCCCCTCGAGTCCAGGCGGGCAGCCGAATCGCCGCGTCCTCGAGAAGTTTGTGTTGTTCCAACACAAGCTCGCTTCGTGACGCGCCCGCGCGCCGACCTCTTGCTCGAGCTAGCTGACGACGAGCTGATCCTCGGTTGGCGCGACTCGGAGTGGACGGGGATCGCGCCCTTCCTCGAGGAGGACGTCGCCTTCTCCTCGATCGCCCAGAACGAGATCGGGCATGCCCGGGCGCTCTACGAGCTCGCCGCGCGCGACCTCGGCACCGATGCCGATGCGCTCGCCTTCGATCGGCCCATCGCGGAGTACCGGTGCGCGCCGCTCGTGCAACTGCGACGGCTCGAGTGGGCGCGCACGATCGCGCGGCACTGGCTCTACGAGACGGCCGACGCGGTCCGGATCGAGGCGCTGAAAGACTCGGACGACGTCGAGGTGGCCGGGCTCGCCGGGAAGATCGAGCGCGAGGAGACCTATCACCGCCTGCACGCGGAGATGTGGATCGAGCGGCTGCTCGCCGCCCCCGAGGGCAGAACGCGCTTGGAGGAAGCGCTGCTCGAGCTCTGGCCGTACGCGCTCGGCGTCCTCGAGGGCGAGCTGCGCGAGACCTTCGCCGCCCGCGTGCGCGAGCGACTCCCGTTCGGGCTGCCCGAGGTCGAGGCGATCCCCCGCGACCGGCACGAGCCGGAGCTCGCCGAGCTGCTCGACGAGATGACGATCGTGCGCCGCTCGGCCCCGGTGGGCGCGCAATGGTGACAGTCGAAGCTGTCTGGGAAGCGCTCGCCGAGATTCCCGATCCCGAGATCCCGGTGATCTCGCTCGTCGACCTCGGCGTCGTCAAGAGCGTCGAGATCGAGGGTGACCGGGTGCGCGTCGAGTTCACGCCTACCTTCATGGGTTGCCCCGCGCTCGAGGCGATGAAGCTCCAGATGGAGGGGGCGATTACGGCCCTCGGCGCGGAGCCGCACGTCGACGTCATCCTCGACGACTCCTGGTCGACCGACCGGATCACGGCGGAGGGCCGCGAGAAGCTCCGCGTCGCCGGCTTCGGCCCGCCCACCCCACGCGCGGCCGGCCCAACGACGCTCGTTCAGCTCCAGTCGAAGGCGTTCCGCTGCCCCTACTGCGGTTCGACCGAAACGCGGCTCGACAACATCTTCGGCCCCACCCCATGCCGCTCGGTCCGCTACTGCGAGAGCTGCCGCCAGCCGTTCGAGCAGTTCAAGACGATCTAGTAGTACCGACAGCGAGGCACGGTGGAGACCCTGCGCGGCCAGGGTCTCCACCGATCTTCGGGAGCCCTAACGGCTCGCGCGCAACGCTGCGAGCAGCTCTTGGTGGCGGCGCTCTTCGTCGGGCATGCCCTCCTCCTCCGCGGGATGTGTCAGCCGCCGCATCACGGCCTGCATCGGCTTGACCACGAAGAAGAAGACGGCGGCCGCGATCGCGACGAACTGGATCGCGTCGGTGATGAACGCTCCGTACCGGAAGACCGCGTCGTTGATCGTGAAGGTGAGATCGCTGAAGTCCGGCTTGCCGACGATCATGGCCACGATTGGCAGCACCAGGTTCTCGACCAATGAGTTGACGACTGCGGCGAACGCGAGGCCGATCACGAAGGCGACGGCGAGCTCGACGATGTTGCCCCGAAGGATGAAGTGCTTGAACTCTTGTAGCACGGCACGCTCCTGACGGCGAGGGTTGGCGTCGAAGAGCGATCGAGCCTATGACGCTCCGCTATCGGCGACAATGGACTCGTGACCAGCATCCACACCTCACCGGCGAACCAGCCGCCTCCGCTCGTGGACTACAACCTCTTCGCCGAGGACCGGCCGCTCATCGAGGCGCTGCGGCGCGAGGGCGGCGGTGCGTACGAGGAGCGGGTCGCCGCGCTGGGAGAGGTGCTGGGCGGCGAGCCGCTCGAGTGGGGCCGGTTCGCGAACGAGCATCCGCCGCAGCTGCGCACCCACGATCGCTACGGCGAGCGGATCGACGAGGTCGAGTTCCACCCGGCGTGGCACCGGCTGCTCGGGCTCGGAGTCGAATGGGGCCTGCACGCCCTGCCGTGGCGAGAGACCGCCCCCGGCGCGCACGTCGCCCGGGCCGCAGGCTTCATCCTGCTCGGCCAGGTCGAGTCGGGCGTCGGCTGCCCGCTCTCGATGACGTATGCCGCGGTGCCGGCGCTGCGCGCGGAGCCTGCACTCGCTGCCGAGTGGGAGCCGCGGCTGATCTCGCTCAGCTACGCGGATGGCGCACTCTGCGGGATGGCGATGACCGAGCGGCAGGGCGGCTCGGACGTCCGCGCGAACGAGACGACTGCTCGCCGCAGCGGCGAGGGGTGGGAGCTCGACGGGCACAAGTGGTTCTGCTCCGCGCCGATGTGCGACGCGTTTCTCGTGCTCGCGCAGGCGGCGGGTGGAGTCTCGTGCTTCCTCGTCGAGCGGCCGCAACCAGGCTTCCGGATCGAGCGGCTGAAGGACAAGCTCGGCAACCGCTCGAACGCCTCCGCCGAGATCCGGCTGGAGGGCGCAGAGGCCAGGCTCGTCGGTGAGGAGGGCCGCGGGATCCGGACGATCATCGAGATGGTCGTGCACACGCGGCTCGACTGTGTGCTCGGCTCGACTGCGCTGATGCGTCGCGCCGTTGCCGAGGCAACGCACCACGCCGCGCACCGCACCGCCTTCGGCCGGTTGCTCGTCGAGCAGCCGCTGATGGAGAACGTGCTCGCCGACCTCTGCGTCGAATCCGAGGCGGCCACCGCGACGGCGCTCCGGCTCGCACGCGCCTTCGACGAGGGCGACCACGCCTTCCGGCGGCTCGCGACCGCCGTCGCCAAGTTCTGGGTCTGCAAGCGGACGCCGCCGCTCGTCGCCGAGGCGCTCGAGTGCCTGGGCGGAAACGGCTATGTCGAGGAGTCGCAGCTGCCACGGCTCTTCCGCGAGAGCCCGCTGAACTCGATCTGGGAGGGCGCCGGCAACGTCAATGCGCTCGACGTGCTGCGCGCGCTCGAGCGCGAGCCCGAGTCGGTCGCGGCCTTCCTCTCGGAGGTCGAGCTCGCTGCCGGCGCGGACCGGCGGCTGGACCGGGCGCTCGTCGAGTTGAAGGACGAGCTGGCCGACCCGGAGGACATCGAGCTGCGGGCACGCCGCCTCGTCGAGCGGCTCGCACTCGTGCTCCAG
>JACCRW010000193.1 GCA_013813345.1 Actinomycetota bacterium | reverse complement strand
CCGCTGAGCTCTACGCGCTTCCGGAAATGGAGTACACGCGGGCGCGGAATGCGCGAGCGAAGGAGCTCCGCCCGTCCGACCCGGAGCTCGCGGCCGCGATCGCCAAGCTGCCGAAGCCGAGCCGGCCTCTTGCGACCATCAACCACCTGGCCCGCGAGGATCCGTCCGAGGTTCGAGCGCTGATCCAGTCAGGGAAGCGCCTCCGGACGCTCCAGGAGGACGCCGTCCGCGGCAAAGGAGGCGCATCCGATTTCGCCACGGCGACGGCCGAGTTTCGGGAGGCGCTCGAGCGTGTGCAGCGGCAGGCTCGAGCCCGCGGGCTCACCGACGCACTGCTCACACGCGTCGCCTCGACGCTCCGGGCAGCGGCGCTCGATCCAGAGTTGCAACCGCTGCTCGAGCGGGGCCTGCTCGCGCACGAACCCGGTCCGGCCGGCTTCGCCTTCGATCCGGCGCTCGCCGGCGAATCCCCGCGACGTTCGCCCTCCAAGCGGCCCGACGTGAAGGGCGGACAGCGCGCCAAAGCGAAGCTGAAGCGCGCTCGAGAACGTGTCAGCGAGCTGAAGGAGGACGCTTATCGGTCCCGGCAGGAGCTCGTGCGCGCGCGCGAGGCCCTCGCGGTGGCCGAGCGGGTCGCGGCCGAGGCGGCCGCAGCGCTAGAGAAGGCCGAGACCGAGCTTGATCAGATCCAGACCTCGACCTGACCTGGGATCGCTCGAGGCCTAACTGACGGAGCCCTGCGCGAGGTCACGTGGCGCCGCCGCACCTCTGGAAGCCGTAAGCCACAACCCGCTTGTTCAAGGCGAGCGTGAACGTGATGTAGGCGGGGAGCGCCGTCGAGAGCGCGGCGCTGTCTCTGTTCGCGAAACCGCGCTGAACGGCGACGGCGAGCGTTACCCCGCGCGCGAGAGAAGCAACGAGTCTCTGGGCGACGACATCGCGGGGCGGTGTGCCGATCGCCTTCATGCGGCCGACGAACCGTTCTTGAATCCGGATCTGAGCGGCCCAGATGGCGGCGGCCGCAGCCCACTGCTCGCTCTGCGGAAGGAGCTTCGCCGCCAGCGCGCGAGCACGGATGGGGGCAAGCTCCCGCTGAGTCTGCACGCAGACGGCGTCGCCCTTGCGGATGAACTCCGTTCGCGTGGGAGCCGCCTGGGCAGCGCCGACGGAGGTCGCCGCCACAGCGAGAACGGCGAAGAGAGCTACAAGACGCATGTCTTGACCATGTGCGAGAGGCGGCCCGGAGTCAACCCTCATTCTCGGGTCCATTCCGCTCTACCAAGCCGACAGGGGCGACAGGGCTCGAACCTGCGACCTACGGTTTTGGAGACCGCCGCTCTACCAACTGAGCTACGCCCCTCTGTCTCCTCGGATTGTAGTCGGCGATTTCCAGGTCGCCAGTACGCTTCCGGCGTGCAGCAACGGCAGGCGCTCGGGCTCCTCTTTCTCTTCCTGGCGACCTGCTTTCTCGGGATCGCGATCTCGGCAGCGCGGGCCGCGTCCGAGACACCCGGCGCCGTCGTGATCGCGCTCGCGGCGGCGGCGCTCGCGGCCTGGCTCGTCTCGATGTCGTGGCGCGGGCTACGACGTGGCGGGAAGAAACAGCAGAGCCGCTGAGGAAATCGCGCTGGCGCAGCGTATTCTCTCTTCGTGGGCGTGAAGACCGAGGACACGAGCGCGCTCTGGCAGGAATACCGGCGCACGCGCGACCGAGCCGTCCGCGATCGCCTGATCCTCACCTATGCGCCGCTTGTCAAGTTCGTCGCCGGCCGGCTCGGTAGCGGCCTCCCCGCCCACGTCGACGAGGGCGATCTCGTCTCGTACGGCCTGCTCGGGCTGATCGGCGCGATCGAGCGCTACGACCCCGACCGAGAGATCAAGTTCGAGACGTACGCGATCACGCGGATCAAGGGCGCAATCATCGACGAGCTGCGCGCCCTCGACTGGGTCCCGCGTTCCGTCCGGGCGCGGGCGCGCGACATCGAGCGTGCGATCGCGGAGCTCGAGAAGAAGCTCCATCGCGCCCCGACCGACGAGGAGATCGCGGGCAAGCTCGGTCTCACCCAGGACGAGCTCGATAACAGCCTCACGGAGATCTCGCGCTCCTCGATCGCCGCGCTCGACGAGCTCTGGACTGCCTCGGACGGCGGCGACCAGATCGCGCTCCTCGACACGATCGAGGACACGCTCGGCCCCGAGCCGCAGACGGCGCTCGCGCAGACCGAGATGCGCGAGGCGCTCGGCGAGTCGATCGCGCGGCTTCCCGAACGGGAGAAGCTCGTGGTCACGCTCTACTACTACGAGGAGCTGACCCTGCGCGAGATCGGCGAGGTTCTGGGCGTCACCGAGTCGCGGGTCTCCCAGCTCCACACGAAGGCGATCCTGCGCCTGAAGGCGCGGCTCGGCGGGGCAGCCCGCGCGACCGTCTAGAAAGAGCGTCTAGAACGCCATCGAGGCTCCGGTCGGAGCCACTGGTTAGGATGGCGGCCCGATCAGCCAGCCGAGGAGGACCTGTCCGTATGCCCGCTCTCGAGCCCGGAAAGCTCCGCAACGTCGCCGTCGTCGGCCATCGTGGGACCGGCAAGACGTCCCTGGTCGAAGCGCTTCTCTTCCAGGCCGGCGAGCTGAACCGCCTGGGGACGATCGAGGGCGGCTCGACGGTCGGCGACTGGGACGACGACGAGCAGAAGCGGCGGATGTCGATCTCGCTCGCGCTCACGCACCTCGACTGGCA
>JACCRW010000156.1 GCA_013813345.1 Actinomycetota bacterium | reverse complement strand
CACGAGGCGGACATCGTCCTTGTCGGCGTCTCGCGCACCTCGAAGACGCCGCTCTCGATCTATCTCGGCTACATGGGTTACAAGGCTGCGAACGTGCCGATCGTGAAGGGGATCAAACCGCCGCCCGAGCTGCACGAGGTTGAGGCCGCCAAGATCGTTGGCCTGACGATCGACGCCGAGAAGCTCGGCGAGATCCGGACGGCCCGCGTGAAGACGATGGGTGGCGGCAACAACCGGGGCTACTCCGAGCTGCTCGAGATCTATGAGGAGCTGGAGGAGGCAGCCGCGCTCCACCGCCGGCTGGGCTGCCCGGTGATCGACGTCACCGGCCTCTCGATCGAGGAGACTGCGCACCGCGTGATCCGGCTCGTCGACCGGCGCCGCCAAGGTGCAGCCGTCTCGTGAGGCCGAAACCGCCTGTTCCGAAGTGGCGGTGGGCGCTGTGGCTGACGATCCTCGCCGCCGCCGACTTCGTCTTCTACGTCCTCCTGACGCCGATCTGGCTCGGGCTAAGGGCGCTCGCGTGGCTTGCCGAGTGGCGCTCCCGAAGCACAAGGCCTTGACAGCGCCGCTCCCCTTTGGTCAAATGACTTAGTCATCTGTCTAAGAGAGGAGGCCACATGGCCACGATCGAGGAACCACGAGCGCTGGACGAGCAGAAGCTGATGCAGTTCGTCTTCCGCGCGGTCGATGAGGTCGGCGCGACGCTGAACGCGGCGCTCGTCGTGATGGGGGACAAGCTCGGGCTCTACCGGGCGCTCGCCGACGGCGGCCCGCTCGCGCCCGAGGAGCTTGCCGCGCGCACCGGGACGGCCGAGCGCTACGTCCGCGAATGGCTGAACGCCCAGGCAGCGGGCGGCTACGTCGAGTACGAACCGGAGAGCGGCGTGTACGAGCTCGCGCCGGAGCAGGCGGTTGCGCTCACCGACGAGACGAGCGCGGCCTATCTGCCGGGCTTCTTCCAGATGGCGGTGGGGTCGGTGATCGACTCGCCGCGGATCACCGAGACGGCGCGAAGCGGAGCTGGCCTCGGCTGGCACGAGCACGTGCACGACGTCCACGAGGGGTGCGAGCGATTCTTCCGGCCCGGCTACAACGCGCATCTCGTCGCCAATTGGCTCCCGGCGCTGGAGGGCGTCGTCGAGAAGCTCGAGCGTGGCGCCCGCGTCGCCGACGTCGGCTGCGGCCACGGGGCGTCCACGATCCTGATGGCGACAGCGTTCCCGAGCTCGTCCTTCGTCGGCTCGGACTATCACGCCGGCTCGATCGACACCGCGCGCGAGCGGGCTCAGAATGCAGGCGTGGCCGACCGCGTCCAGTTCGAGGCCTCTCCGGCGTCGGCGCATCCCGGAAGCGGCTACGACCTCGTGACGATGTTCGACTGCCTGCACGACATGGGTGACCCGGTCGGCGCGGCGCGCAAGATGCGCGAGCTGCTCGCGCCCGACGGGACCTGGATGATCGTCGAGCCCGCGGCCGGCGACCGCGTCGAGGACAACCTCAACCCGGTCGGGCGCGCGTACTACGGCTTCTCGACGCTGCTCTGCACGCCGGCGTCGCTGTCCCAGGAGGTCGGGCTCGCCCTCGGCGCCCAAGCGGGGGAGGCTCGGATCCGGGAGGTGGTCGAGACCGCCGGCTTCACCCGCTTCCGCCGCGTCGCCGAGACCCCGTTCAACCTCGTCTTCGAGGCGCGCCCATAGATGAGCGAGCCCGTCTCGCGTCCGTCTGGCCGCTCCGCCGCCGAGGAGGCTCTCCTCGACGCGGCGGAGCGGCTCCTGGTCGAGGTCGGCTACGCGGGGATCACCACCCGCAAGCTCGCCGAGGCCGCGGGCGTGAACCACGGGCTCGTCCACTACTACTTCGGCTCGAACGAGAACCTGCTCGTGCGCGCGCTCGAGCGGTTCACGGACGGGCTGATCGCCCGCCAGCAGGCGCTGTACGACTCGGACGAGCCGTTCGTCGAGAAGTGGCGCACGGCGATGCGGTTTCTCGTCGACGACGACGCGGCCTACGAGAAGATCTGGCTCGAGCTGCAGGCACTCGCCTGGAACGACCCGAGCCTCCGCACGCGCCTCGCCCACGTCACCGCCGAGTGGCGGAGGGTCCTGACCGACGCGTTCCGCGAGCCGCACCGCCAGCTCGAGATCGGGATGCCTCTGGAGGCACTCGTCACGCTCGTGATCACGTTCAACCTGGGGATCATCGTCGAGCGGCTCGGCGGGATCCACACGGGCCACGCCGAGCTCCTCGAATGGATCGACGGATGGCTGTCGAGCTGACGTCGGCGCGTGAGCAGACTCGCGCCCGCTACCCCGACGAGGAGGGCTACGTCGAACGGGACGGCGTCCGCGTCTTCTACGAGGTCTACGGGAGCGGCGAGCCGACGATCCTCCTCCTCCCGACCTGGTCGATCGTCCACTCGCGGCACTGGAAGATGCAGATCCCGTACCTGGCGCGCCACTGCCGCGTGATCACGTTCGACGGGCGCGGGAACGGCCGCTCGGACCGGCCGGAGGATCCCGCGGCCTACGCCGAGGACGAGTTCGCGGCCGACGCGCTCGCGGTGCTGGACGCGACGGCGACCGAGCGCGCGATCGTGGTCGGGTTCTCGCTCGGGGCGCAGCGAGGGCTCCTGCTCGCCGCGAACCATCCCGACCGCGTCGAGGGCGCGGTCTTCGTCGGGCCGTCCTATCCCGGCGGAGGCGAGCCGCTGCCGGAGCGACTCGTCCACCCCTGGGACGAGGAGCTCGACACCGAAGAGGGCTGGGCGAGGTACAACAAGCACTCCTGGCTGCGCGACTACCGCGGCTTTCTCGACTTCTTCTTCGGACGGATCTTCACCGAGCCGCATTCGACGAAGGCGATCGAGGACTGCGTCGGCTGGGGACTCGAGACGAGCGGCGAGACGCTCGTCACGGCGCAGGGCGGGAGGACGCTGACGGAGGAGGAAGCGCGAGAGCGCGCCGAGCTGGTGCGCTGCCCGGTGCTAGTCGTCCACGGCGATGCGGACGCGGTCATCTCGCACACGCGCGGGCTCGCCCTCGCCGAGCACGCCGGCGGTCGCTCGGTCCTGCTCGAGGGCTCCGGGCACGCTCCCCACGTGCGAGACCCGGTGAAGGTGAACCTCCTCCTGCGCGCGTTCGCAAAACCCGCGCCGCCGCCGGCCCGGTGGGTGCGCGGGAGGTCGCGGCCGAAGCGCGCTCTCTACGTCTCCTCGCCGATCGGGCTCGGCCACGCGAGGCGCGACGTCGCGATCGCGGACGAGCTGCGCAAGCTGCACCCGGACCTCGAGATCGACTGGCTCGCGCAACATCCGGTGACCGCGGCGCTCGAGGCGCGCGGCGAGCGCATCCACCCCGGGAGCGCTCATCTGGCGAACGAGTCACGCCACATCGAGAGCGAGTGTGCCGAGCACGACCTGCACGCATTCCAGGCGATCAGGCGCATGGACGAGATCCTGCTCTCGAACTTCATGGTCCTCCACGACATCGTGCGCGACGACCATTACGACCTCTGGATCGGTGACGAGGCGTGGGAGCTCGACTACTACCTGCACGAGAACCCGGAGGAGAAGCGCGCCGCGTACGTCTGGCTGACCGACTTCGTCGGCTGGCTGCCGATGGAGGACGGCGGCGGGCGAGAGGCGTTCCTGACCGCGGACTACAACGCCGAGATGATCGAGCACATCGCGCGGTATCCGCGTCTGCGCGACCGCGCGCTCTTCGTCGGCGAGTTGGACGATGTCGTGCACGAGAGCTTCGGCCCCGATCTGCCGCTGATCCGCGACTGGACGCGCGAGCACTACGGGTTCTCCGGCTACGTGACGGGCTTCGACCCGGCCGACTTCGCCGATCGCGAAGCGCTCCGGCACGAGCTGGGCTACCGCCCGGACGAGTGCGTCTGCATCGTCACGGTTGGCGGCTCCGGGGTGGGCGAGCATCTCCTCCGTCGCGTGATCGACTCCTACCCCGAAGCGGCACGGCGCGTAGACGGACTGCGGATGATCGTCGTCGCCGGGCCGCGGATCGACCCCGCGACGTTGCCCGCGCACGACGGCATCGAGATCCGCGCTTACGTGCACGACCTCTACCGGCACCTGGCTGCGTGCGACCTCGCCGTCGTCCAGGGCGGTCTCACGACCTCGATGGAGCTGACCGCGAACCGGCGGCCCTTCCTCTACTTCCCGCTTCGGCATCACTTCGAGCAGAACTTCCACGTCCGGCACCGGCTCGAGCGCTACCGAGCGGGCCGCTGTCTGGACTTCGAGACGGCGACGCCCGAGTCGATCGCCGTCGCGATCGCCGAGGAGATCGGCCGCGAGGTCGACTACCTGCCGGTCGAGACCGACGGCGCCAGGCGCGCAGCTGAGGCGATCGCCGAGCTGCTGTGAGCCTGGATCGATCGGCGCCGTCCGATTGTGGCGGCTGATCGTCACGAGCAGGAATACGCGTGGCGGCGATCCGGCCGTGCCTCTACCGTTCGGCAGATGATGCGGGGGTCGATGACGCGGCGCGGCGCGGTGCTCTTCGCCGCGATGTGCGTGATCTGGGGGATTCCGTACCTCTTGATCCGGGTCGCGGTCGAGGAGCTGAGCCCGGCGATGCTCGTGCTCGCGCGGACGACCGTTGCGGCCTTGCTCCTGCTGCCGATCGCTGCGTTCAGGCGCGAGCTCCGGGTGCTGCTGCCCTACTGGGCTCCGGTGCTCGCGTTCGCCGCAATCGAGATCGCGGTTCCCTGGGTCCTGCTCGGCGCCGCGGAGCAGCGCCTCTCGAGCTCGCTCACCGGCCTGCTGCTCGCTGCGGTCCCGATCGTAGGGGTGGTGATCGCACGGACGACGGGAGCCCGGGAGGGGCTCGGCCTCCAGAGCGGGCTCGGCCTCCTGCTCGGGCTGGTCGGCGTCGCCGCAATCGTCGGCCTGAACCTGGAAGGCGCGAGCGTCGTTCCGCTCGCGGAGATCGGGCTTGTCGCGGTCTGCTACGCGGTGGGGCCGGTGATCCTCCAACGCTGGCTCTCCGGCCTGCCGGCGCTCGGCGTGATCGCGGCCTCGCTCGGGGTGACGGCCGTCGTCTTTGCGCCGATCGCGGCGTTCAGCGTGCCCGCGCAGGTGCCGTCGGGGAAGGTGGTGGGATCGGTGCTCGGCCTCGCCGTCGTCTGCACGGCGGTCGCGTTCCTCCTCTTCTTCGCGCTGATCGCAGAGATCGGCCCCGTGCGAGCGACCGTGATCACGTACGTGAATCCGGCTGTCGCGGCGGTGCTCGGCGTCAGCCTTCTCGACGAGCGCTTCACGCCGGGGATGGGTATCGGTTTCGCGCTCGTGCTCATCGGGTCGGTGCTCGCGACGCGCCGAGGCGCCGCGCCTGCCGAGTCGCATGCGCCGGCGCTCGACTCCACCTGAGCCGAGTCAGAGCCTCGGCAGGCTCTGGCCTCCGCGCAGCACCGGCTCGAAGAGATCGCCGCGCTTCTCGACCCGCCGCAACACCGCCTCCATCGTGAACCGGCGCGGATCGAGCTCCGGCGTCAGCTCCTCCCAGTCCAACGGAGTCGAGACCGGCGCGCCCGGCTTCG
>JACCRW010000146.1 GCA_013813345.1 Actinomycetota bacterium | reverse complement strand
CTTCCTCGTCGGGCTGCTCCTCCGCGGCGCGGCCGGTGAGGGCGAGGAAGACGTCGTCGAGCGTCGGTCGCCGGAGCGCGCCGCCGACCTGCGACTTCAGCTCGTCGGCGGTGCCCCGCGCGATGATCTTGCCGTGGTCGACGACCGCGATCTCGTCCGCGAGCTCATCGGCCTCCTCTAGGTACTGCGTCGTCAGGAGAAGCGTGCCGCCCTCGCGCACCTGGGCGCGGATCACGTCCCACATCCCGAGCCGGCTGCGCGGATCGAGCCCGGTCGTCGGCTCGTCGAGGAAGAGGAGGCGCGGCCGGCCGATCAGCGCGCTCGCGAGGTCGAGGCGCCGCCGCATCCCGCCGGAGTACGTCTTCGCGACGCGGTCGGCGGCCTCGTCGAGGAGGAAGCGCTCGAGCAGCTCGTCCGCCCGGCGGCGGGCCTCGTCGCTCGAGAGCTGGTAGAGGCGGCCGAACATCCAGAGGTTCTCCCGCCCGGTCAGGTTCTCATCGACGGCTGCGTACTGGCCCGAGAGCCCGATCGAGCGGCGGACGGCCTGAGCGTCGCGGACGACGTCGAGCCCGCCGACCCGCGCCGTGCCCGCGCCCGGCCGCAGGAGCGTCGTCAGGATCCGAACCGTCGTCGTCTTGCCGGCGCCGTTCGGCCCAAGGAGGCCGAGCACGGTTCCCTGCTGCACCTCGAGGTCGACGCCGTCGAGCGCGCGCATCTCGCTCTTGCGGGAGCGGTAGAACTTGACGAGCCCTTCGGCTTCGATCGCTGCCATCGTCGCCAGGCTAGGTGACGCCCGTATCCTCGCCCGCGATGACCGATCCGCGCGCGCTCCGCGTCGTCCACTGCCCCGTGAACACCGCCGGAGTGCCGTGGGCGAACGTGCAGGCGTTGCGCAGTCGAGGTGTCGATGCCCGGCTCGTCGTCTTCGAGCGCTACAAGCTGCACCCCGAGGCGGACTGGTCGCTCGAGATACCTAGTAACAGTCTGTTACTAGGTAGACAGGCTCGGCAGTGGGCCGCGTTCGCGCGGCTGCTCCCGCGCACCGACGTCTTCCACTTCGTCTTCGGACTGACGCTCGTGCCCCAGTCGCTTCAGTTTCCGCTCCTGCGGGCGGCACGGAAGAAGTCGGTGATGCACTACCTCGGCTCGGACATCCGCGGCAAGACGCCCGAGCAGCTCGCGTTCGGGCGCAAGGCGGGCGCGCAGATCGTCGGCTCCTACGACGCGATCCGCTGGGTGCCGGAGGCCGAGGTGATTCCGCCCGGGATCGACCTTGCGCCGATCTCGCCGGCGCCCCCGTCCGACCGCGCACGGCCGTTGATCGTCCACGCGCCGTCGCACCGCGGCCGCAAGGGAACCGAGCACGTCGTGGCCGCGTGCGAGAGCCTCGACGCCGACCTCGAGCTCGTCGAGGGGCTGCACCACGACGAGGCCTTCGAGCGCTACCGCGCCGCCGACATCGTGGTCGACCAGCTGAACGCCGGCTGGTACGGCCTCTTCGCGATCGAGGCGATGGCCCTCGGCAAGCCCGTCGTCACCTTCCTCCACGACGAAGCCGTCCGCCGCACAGAGGAGGCGTTCGGCACGCAAGTCCCGATCGTGAACGCGACGAAGGAGACGCTGCGCGAGCGGCTGGCCGACCTCGTCTCCTCGGCCGACGAGCGGCGTCGGATCGGGGCCGGCTCGCGCGCCTACGTGGAGCGGGTGCACGACCTCGAGCGGGCGACCGACCGCCTGCTGGCCCTCTACGCTCGGTTGTAGATGACCCTCGGCGCGCAGATGCGCAGGCTCGGCAAGCACTCGGCGATCTACGGGCTCGGCGGGGTCGTCTCGCGGGTGATCGCGGTCTTCCTGCTCCCGCTCTATACGCGCTACCTGGATCCGCCCGACTTCGGCGCCGTCGGCCTGCTCGTGGGCCTCTCCGCGGTGCTCGTGACGATCCTCCGCGCGGGCATCTCGAGCGCGTTCTTCCGCTTCTACTTCGACGCGAAGAACACCGCCGAGCGGCTGCTCGTGCTCCGCACCTCGTTCTGGTTCACGATGGCGAGCGCGACCGCAGGGCTCGTTGCCGGGGTGCTGCTGGCGGAGCCGCTGGCCGACCTGCTCCTGCTCGACGACGCGAATCTCGTCCGCGCCGCATTTGTCGGGATCTGGGCGCAGATGAACTACGAGCAGCTAACCGCGCTCTTCCGGGTCGAGGAGCGGTCTGGCCTCTTCGTTGTCGCGAGCCTCGCGAACATCGCGATCACGATCGCGACGACGCTCGTGCTCGTCGTGGGCTACGACCAGGGCGCGCTCGGGGTGATCGTCGGCAACTTCATCGGCACCCTTGTCGTCTACCTCGCGCTCCTCGGCTATAGGCGCGCCCAGCTCGGGCTCCAGCTCTCACGGCCGCTCCTGCGCGAGATGAACCGCTTCGGCGTGCCACTCGTTCCCTCGGCGCTCGCCCTGATCGCGCTCAACTTCGGCGACCGCTTCTTCCTGAACGAATTGGTCGGCACCGCCGAGGTCGGGCGCTACGAGCTGGGTGTGCGGATCGCCTCGGCGATGGTGCTCCTGATCACCGCGTTCCGCACCGCCTGGCCCGCGTTCGCCTATTCGATCGAGGACGACGACGAGGCGAAGCGGACGTACGCGTTCGTACTCACCTATCTCGTAGTCGCCGCCTCCTGGCTCGCGCTCGCGCTCGGGCTGCTCTCGCCCTGGCTTGTGCGCCTGCTGGCGACGCCGGAGTACTACGAGGGCGGCCGGGTAGTAGCCTTGCTCGCGTTCGGCAGCGTCGCGTACGCCGGCTACATCGTGATGGCGATCGGCGTCGGGCGGGCGAAGCGGACGAAGTTCAACTGGGTGATCACGGGCGCCGCGGCCGCGCTCAGCGTCGTCCTCAACCTGCTGCTCGTTCCGCGCTACGAGCTGATCGGCTCCGGGATCGCCGCGGCGAGCGCCTATACGGCGATGTTCCTCGGGATGTGCTGGTATGCGCAGCGGGTCTTCCCGACCCCGTACCAGTGGCGCCGTGTTGCGACCGCGGCCGGCGGCGCGGTCGCGCTGACCGTGCTCGGCAAGCTTCTCGACGTGCCGCTCGCGGTTGCGCTCGCGCTCGTCGCCGCGTACCCGCTCGTGCTGCTCCTGCTCGGCTTCACCCTTCCGGCCGAGCGTGCCCGGCTGCGGTCTACACTCCGCGTATGAAGGTCGTGTTCCAGGGGCGCCTCGCGCAGGCGGCCGGGAAGTACGGCGAGCATGCGCCGATGGCCGCCGTCTGTTGCAACGCCTGCCGCACCTGCGCGACGACGAACATCGCGGCGCTCGGGTTCGCAGCGGTCGCAGGAGTCGGCGCCGGTCTGACGCGCCTCGTGCGTCGCGACGCCTAAAGGATTCGCGACAAGACCCTCCGCCGCGTCGATCGCTTGACCTCGCGCGCGAATCTCACGGAGTCTGGGTGCGAAAGCTCGCGCCGAGTCGGAGCAGTGTGTCCGCCGTTTCCACTGCGGCCGCGGCTTGAGCCGCGACGGCCTCGAGGAAGAAGCGGATCCACGGTTCGTACGCTCCCTCCTCTCGCACTGCCTGGAGGCGCCCGACGTACTCGTCTCGGTTCCGCTCCAGGTGCCCCGACAGGTAAAGGAGGGGTGCATGGAGCACGCGTCGTTCGACGAGATAGAAGTCGATGCGGAGCCGTCCCAGCCGTCCGTTGCCGTCCAAGAAGGGGTGGATGGTCTCGAACTGGTAGTGAAGGAGCGCGCAGCGGATGAGAATCGGAAGCGTCGGCTGCTCGTGGAAGAACCGCTCGAGATCCGCCATCGCATCGGGTACGAGCTCGGGCGGCGGTGCAGAAGACTGCCTCGGATGGACCTCGACCGCCGATCCAGTTCGGCGACGTCCGGAAGTCACCCGGCGTCCGGTCCGCGGTGGAGAGGCGAGATCGACGTCCCCGGGCAATGACAGTTCTCGAGGGATCGGTTTCGGAGCGAAGGCTGCGAGCGCCGCTTCTCCGCGACCGACCTGGATCACGGCGCCAGCCCGTGAGGACGCGAATCGGTCAGCCTCCATGACAAAGGGATATTGCTGTTCTCTTGTCAAACACTGCGGCCTGACAAGACTTCTTGTCTTGCGCGGCACATGTGACAAGAGAGTTAGCTCGATGCTTGTCGCAGCCTAGGAGAGCACCTGTTGATGTCTAAGAGCCACGCATGGCGTAGAACGGTCAGCCGGCGATCAGGCCCGTCGCGTACATGATCGCGATCCCGGCGAGGAAGCCGCCGATCGCCCAGCCGGAGCGGATCCCGGCCGGATCGCGGCGCAGGACGTAGCGCCCGACCTCGACCACGACCTCGAACGCCGCTCCGGCGGCCGCGCCGAAGAAGAGCACCGCCAGGACGTCGTTCGCGACGAAGCCGCCGATCCAGGCGCCGAGGATCGCGGGCGCGCCGGCGACGAGGGTCAGGAGCGCGAGCCGCCGCCAGGAGAGCGTCGTCCCCTCGTCCGCCGCCGGGGCCGCGATCCCAAGCCCCTCGGTGATGTTGTGCACCATGAAGCCGACGATCAGGAACGAGCCGAGCGTCAGCTGTCCGAAGGCGAACGACGTGCCGATCGCGAGCCCCTCGCCGAGGTTGTGGACGCCGATCCCGATCGCGACGAGCAGCGCCAGAGCGGCTCCGCTGACGACACCGCCACTTCCCGAGGCCGAGAAACGGGATGAGAGGAAGGTCATCGTCAGGTAGCTGAGAGCGACGCCAAGCAGTACGAGCCCCGGACCCCCGAAAGCGCCCGGCACCGCCGCCGTGAGCGCGAACGCCTCGAAGAGCGCCTCGA
>JACCRW010000132.1 GCA_013813345.1 Actinomycetota bacterium | reverse complement strand
CGCTCGGCGATCGCCCGGCCGATGCCACGCCCCGCGCCTGTGACGACGACGTGCCTGCCCTGCAGCCACTCCACCCGCTTCCGACCCCCTGTCCGTTCCGGACGTTCGCTCTTTGCGTGAACTTTCGCGCCGTCCGCCCTGAGGGCCGGCCCGCGAGAGCATAGATTTCCCTCTTCACGGGCCGGGAAGTAACCGGCGCGTCCTTTTAGAGCTTGGAGCAGGATTGGCAACTCAGCCTTGCCAAAATAAAAAGATCGCAATTTGCGGGAAGACGTGTCGGATGGCTCTTGACGTGTGCCCGGCCGGCCCCTAGATTCCCCCTTGCAGCGAGCACGGAGCGGGATTAGGTCGAGGCTTCACCGGCAGGCGAGTACGCGGAAGCGGAAACGTCAGTCGGAGGGGCGGACGAAACCGCCACCGGCTCGCTGAATTTTTGCAGCAGAGGGGTCCGCGAGAGCGGATCCCTTTCTATGTAAAAGGCGTGGATCGCAAGCGCGCGCTCTTGATAAAGAAAAGTGCGCAATTTGCGACTTCTTCACTTCTCGAGGCCTTGACCCCTGCCGGCACCCCCCGTAGTTTCCCTCTTGCAGCGAGCACGGGACGCGAGTAGGTCGAGTCCACACCGATAGGCCGTAGGAGGACGCCGCAAGGCTGATGCCGAAAGTTCGTCGAGGTGGCGGACGAAAGCGCACCCGGCTCGCTGAATTTTTTGTGGCTCAAGCAGGATCGGAATCGGCGGGAGCCGATCCCGATCCGCGCCAAGACCCCTAAAGGGTCGCTTCGCTCCCGAGTCCACTGAGCAGCCGCCTGAGTCTCTGAGCTCGGTGGGTACGGTCTGTGGATGCGCAAGCTACTCGTGCTCGTCAGCTCGGTCGTCTTCGTCGACGCGATGCTCTTCGGCGCGCTCGCGCCGCTCGTGCCCGGCTATGCGGACGAGTTCGGCCTCTCCAAGGCGGGCGCCGGATTGCTGGTCGGCGCGTTCGGCGCTGGAGCCCTCCTCGGCGGCATCCCCGGTGGGATCGCAGCCATGAGACTCGGACCCAAGCGCGCCGTCGTTCTCGGTCTCGCGCTCCTCGCTCTCGCGAGCTTCGCCTTCTCGCTCGCCTCCGGCCCCTGGGCGCTCGGGCTTGCCCGCTTCGTGCAGGGCTTCTCGAGCACGACCACCTGGGCCGGGGCGCTCGCCTGGCTCACCGTCGCGGCGCCGCGCTCGAGGCGGGGCGAGTTGATCGGGATCGCGTTCGGAGCCGCCGTCTTCGGCGCGATCATCGGCCCGACGTTCGGCGCGGTCGCGGATGCCGTGAGCATTCGCGCCACCTTTGGCGCCGTCGGCGCGATCGCGCTGGCGCTCGCCGGCTGGGCGGCGACCCGGCCTACCGCTCCGGCCGACCCGCACGAGCCGGCCTCGCTGCTACTCGCCCTGCGCGACCGGCGCTTCCTCGGCGGGCTCTGGCTCAACACCCTGCCCGCGCTCCTCTTCGGCGTGATGATCGTGCTGGTGCCGCTGACCCTCGACGATGCCGGCTTCGGCGCCCTCGCGATCGGGCTCGTCTTCCTCGGCTCCGGGCTCGCCGAGACGGTGGTGAACCCGATCCTCGGGCGAGTCTCCGACCGCCGTGGCCGACTCCTCCCGATTCGAGTCGCGCTCGCAGCCTCGATTCTCGTTGCAGCCCTGTTCGCATTCGCGAGCCGCCCCGCTCTCGTCGTGGCGCTCGTCGCGCTCGCGGCGATCTCATTCGGCGGCATCTACACGCCGGGAATGGCCCTCGTCTCCGACCGAGCCGAGTCGGCCGGCCTGGCCCAGGGGCTCGGCTTCGGGATCATGAACACGGCCTGGGCGCTCGGAAACATGACCGGACCGGTCGCCGGAGGCGCGCTCGCAGAGGCTGCGGGGGACGCCCTTCCCTATCTGCTCGCCGCGGGATTGTGCCTGCTCACGCTCGTGGCGACCTTCAGGGCGCCGGAAAGCGCTCGAGAACCCAGCGGGCATCCAGCGGGCGCTTCCGGTAGGACTCCCCGTTGACGAGCACGAAGTCGCCCGTCCGCGGATCCATCGGCAGCCGCGCCTCCATTGGATACCAGCGGTTGTGGCGGTCGATCAGGTCGTTCACCTCGCTGAAGCTCCAGCGCTCGGCCACGTCCCGCCAGGCCGCAGCGTCGGTCGTCGCGTAGCGCTCGGCGAGAGCCAGCTCATGCCGGGCGACGAGCGCCTCGATCTCACGGAGCCTCGCCATGTAGGGCAGCGGCCCGCCAAGCGCAGCGAAGTACGAGCCCGCATCCGGCGTGAAGTTGCGATACCGCTGTCGCAATGGCCGACCCTGCAGCGGATGCTCGACGAGATCCTCCCGCAATGCCGCCAGCTCGCGCTTGCGCCGAGGTGTCTCGGGCAGGAAGACGCCCTGGCGC
>JACCRW010000113.1 GCA_013813345.1 Actinomycetota bacterium | reverse complement strand
GCCGCTCGTCGAGGTCGAGCAGGATCATCTGATGCGCTGCCACATCCCGATCGAGGACCTCCGACGCCTCCAGGGCGGCGGCAAGGACCTGGCCCACGCCCCAGATCACTCCGTCAGGAGCACGCCGGCGTAGGCGACGCTCGCGACGAGCGCCCACGAGAGCAGGCCGAGCACGAGCGGCCGCGATCCGAGTCGCCCGAGCTTGCGCAGGTCGGTGCCGGCGCCGATTCCGGCGAGCGCGGCGGTGAGTGCGAGCGTCTTCGCGTCGCCGAGCACGTCGAGCGCGGCCTGCGGCACGATCCCCGTCGTCCGCAGGGCGATCGCCGCCAGGAAGCCGATGACGAACAACGGCACGGGAGAGACGAGCCGGCGAGGGCGAATCGACCGCCGGGCGGCGGCGAAGCTCACACCTGCCACGAGCGGCGCGAGGAGAAGCACGCGCGTGAGCTTGACGACGACCGCGGCAGCGAGCGCGGCTGGGCCGGCGGTCGACGCGGTCGCGACCACCTGCGCCACGTCGTGCACGCTCGCGCCGCTCCAGGAGCCGAAAGCCTCGTCGCTCAGCCCCAGCGGAATCTGGAGCAGCGGGAGCACGAAGATCGCCAGCGTCCCGCAGAGCGTGACGAGCCCGATCGCGGCCGTCACCTCCTCCTCGTCGGCGTCCACGACGTTCCGGAGCGCGGCGATCGCGGAGGCGCCGCAGATCGAGAAGCCCGCCGCGATCAGGAGCGAGAGCGATGAGCTCAGACCGAGCATCCGGCCGAGCCAGCGCGTCCCGGCGAACGTGACGACGACGACCGCCACGACGACGGCGAGCCGTGCCGCTCCGAGCTCGACGACATCGCCCGCAGCCAGCTCGAACCCCAGCAGGACGATCCCGATCCGGAGGAGCTGGTTGGCGAGCACCCGACCCGCCGCGAGCGTCGAGCCGCTCACAAGGCCGAGATTCGCCGCAACAAGCCCGAGCGCCAGCGCGAGCGGGAAGGGTGGGATGGACGGAAAGGCGCGATGGACGGCGAGCGCGGCGCCCGCACCGAGCCCGAGCAGGACGAGCGCGCGGAGCACTAACGCGCCACGCCCGGCCCGGCGCCCAACCCCTTCGAGATCGCCGCCGCACCCGCGAGCAGCGGCCCGAGGGCCGCTCGCATCGCCGCGCGGTCGAACCGCGACGCGGGGCCCTGAACCCCGAGTACCGAGACGAGCTCCCCACGCTGGCCCAGGATCGGCGCCGCAACCGCGTTCAGATCGAGCTCGCGCTCGCCGACCGCCTCGGCCCAGCCCTGCGCGCGGACCTCGGCAACGTGGCGCCCGAGCACCGCGCGGTCGACGATCGTCCGCTCGGTGTACCGCTCGAGCCGCCCGTCCGGGAGCGGCACAAGCCCGAAAGCGAGCACGATCTTGCCGGTGGCGGTCGCGTGCCCGACTCCCGGACGCCCCAGTCGCGGCACGCTCTGCACCGTCGAGGTGCTCTGGGCGACGTCGATCGTGATCGACTCGGCCTGACCCGGAGCGGAGAGGGTCGCCGTCTCGCCGGTCGCGCCGACGAGCGCCTCCAACCGGCTTCGCGCGATCGTGCGGATGTCCAGCCGCTCCAGCACCGAGTTGCCGAGCTCGAGCAGGCGCAGCCCCAGTCGGTAGCGCCCCGTCTCGGGCATGTGCTCGACGACGCCCGCCTCGCCGAGCGTGGCGAGGAGCCGCGAGACCGAGCTCGCATTGATCCCCGTCCGGCGCGCGAGCTCGTTCGTGCCGAGGTCGACCTGCGCGGCCGCGAGCTCGTCGAGCACCGAGAGGGCGCGCTGAACGGCTGCGACCCGCCGCCCGGCGGGCTGGCTCACCGTCGTCAGTGCGTCTCCATAGGGGCAACACTATTTCTTTCGCGAGCCGAAACTGCAAGCATGGCTCGCGAAGCCGTCGAAGAGAGGAGAACCGGAATGAGCGAGAACGCGGGGGCACAGAAGCTCGGCCTGCTCGAGCGCCTCGACCTAGGACCCGTGATCTGCGCCGAGGGCTACCTCTTCGAGATCGAGCGACGCGGCTACCTTCAGGCGGGCGCGTTCGTCCCGGAGGTCGTGCTCGAGCACCCCGAGCTCGTCGCGCAGCTCCACCGCGAGTTCGTGCACGCGGGCTCGGACGTCGTCGAGGCGTTCACCTACTACGCGCATCGCGAGAAGCTGCGCCTGATCGGCAAGGAGCATCTGCTCGAGACGATGAATCGCGCCGCGCTCGCGACCGCGAAGGAGGTCGCGGACGAGAGCGACGCGCTCCTGGCCGGGGACATCTGCAACACGAACGTCTTCGCGCCGGAGGACGGGTCGCGGCGCGACGTGCGCGCGATGTTCGAGGAGCAGGTCGCGTGGGCGATGGATGCCGACGTCGACTTCATCATCGCCGAGACGTTCTCGTACGGCGAGGAGGCGCTGATCGCGACCGAGGTCGTGAAGGCGGCCGGCGTGCCCGCCGTCGTCACGCTCGCGATGCACCAGGAGGCGACGACGCGCGAGGGCTGGTCGCCCGCGGAGGCCTGCAGGCGGATCGAGGCTGCCGGCGCCGACGTCGTCGGCCTGAACTGCATCCGCGGCCCGAAGACGATGCTCCCGCTCGTCGCGTCCGTCCGCGAGGCGGTCAGCGGTCACGTCGCTGCGCTCCCGGTGCCGTACCGCACGCACGAGGCGGAGCCGACGTTCCAGTCTCTGCGAGACCAGGACTGCGACTGCATTCCGGGCGGACGGCCGTTCCCGACTGCGCTCGACCCGTTCGTCTGCAATCGCTACGAGCTCGGCGAGTTCGCGAAGGCCGCCCACGAGCTCGGCGTCAACTACCTCGGCGTCTGCTGCGGCGCCGCGCCGCACCACATCCGCAGCGTCGCGGAGGCGCTCGGGAAGAGCCCGCCGGCGAGCAAGTACAGCGCCGACATGTCGAAGCACGCGTTCCTCGGCACCGACGAGACCCTGAAGCAGCACAACCGTGACTACGCGGCCAAGCTCTGAGCACCACGGCGCAGGCTCCGACGACGATCTCGCCCGCGTACGGGCGAATCGTCGACCTGCTCGAAGCGGGTGAGCCGGTGCTCCTGGACGGCGCGAACGCGACCGAGCTCGAGCGGGCGCACGCCCAGGCGGGCGACCTGCGCAACTCGGATCAGGGGCTCTGGGGAACGTGGGCGCTGTACGACACCCCGTACGCCGTCAAGAACGTGCATCGCCGCTACGTCGACGTCCCCTGCGACGTGATCTCGACGAACACGTGGGCGGTGCTCGCGGCCGCGGAGCTCGATGCAGGCGGCCCCGCGAGCTCGGCGACTACCCACTGGCTCGACGTCGCCCGGCTCGGGATCGCGCTTGCCCGGCAGGCGATCGACGAGGCAGGTAGGACAGGCGACTGCGCTGTCGCCTTCAGCGTCAACGGCGACGTCGACAGCGCCGAGCGAAGGGCCTCGCTCGGGTTGCTCCTGCGGGCGCTCCGCGACGATCCGCCCGACCTGCTTCTCCTGGAGACGATGTCGCTGATCCGCGAGGACTTCACCTACGAGGCGATCGAGGCTGCGCTGACGAGTGGGATCCCGGTCTGGCTCTCGTTCCGCCGCTGCCGGCACGGCGTCTGCGGGGTCTACGGCCAGCACTGGGGCGGGCCCGAAGGCGATCTCTTCGGCCGGGCGGCCCGGCGGTTCGAGGAGCTCGGCGTCTCGGCGCTCCTGATCAACTGCCT
>JACCRW010000101.1 GCA_013813345.1 Actinomycetota bacterium | reverse complement strand
ACGGCCGAAAGGCGGTAGTGGCTGGTGACGGCCAGCCGTTGCCGATTGGAAGAGCGCGAGTCGTACGCGAAGGCACGGATGTAACCGTCGTCGCTTGGTCGCGACTCGTCGAGGTTGCGCTCGAAGCGGCAGAATCCCTTGCCGGCAACGTGAGCGTAGAGGTCATCGATCTCCGGTCACTCGTACCCATGGACGTCGACACAGTTGCGCGCTCAGTCCAGAAGACTCGGCATGCCGTGGTCGCCCATGAGGCCGTAGTCGACTTCGGTGCGGGGGCGGAGGTTGCGACCAGAATCATGGAAACGGCATTCGACTCCCTTGCCGGTCCGGTCGTGAGGGTTGGGGCCCCTCCTGTGCCGTTGCCGTTCAGCCCGCCGCTGGAGGCTGCTTGTATCCCCGAGACCAGCACGGTCGAGGCCGCGATCTGTAAGGCGGTCAAGCGCGGTTGACGTTCGGGCGGCGGCGTCCGTTCAGTGTCATGCAAACGGGTGAAGCTCAAGCTCAATGTCAAGCACTTGCCTCATATTCGCGGATGAATAGAGGCTGCGGCGGCATTCGTGCCGCCTTCAATCGGCGAAGATTGTCCGGATGTTGACCCGCGTAGTCTCGCCAGACTACGCCGAAGATCGAAAAGTACCTGTTTTCCAGGTAATTCTAGTGGGCCGTGTTGGGCTCGAACCAACGACCTTGGGATTAAAAGTCCCCTGCTCTACCAGCTGAGCTAACGGCCCCGGTTCCGAGTATAGGAAGGCCGCGTGCGCGAGCTTCGGGCGGCTGCGGCACAATCACTGGATGGAGCTTCTCGAGCGGCCGCGGCTCCGCGGCGTCTTCCACCAGTACGCATTCTTTGTCGCGCTGGTCGCGGGCGCCGTGCTCGTTCTGCTCGCCGACTCGATGCGCGAGCGGTTTGCGATGTGGGTGTACGCGGTCGCGCTCGCCGCGATGTTCGGGATCAGCGCCCTCTACCACCGGGTCACCTGGCGCTCGGCGAATGTGCGGAAGTGGATGCGGCGGCTCGACCACTCGGCGATCCTGCTCTTGATCGCCGGCACGTACACCCCGTTCGCGCTCCTCGCCTTCGACGGCGCGCTCGGGACGGCCGTCCTGATCGCCGTCTGGAGCGGGGCGGCAGCCGGCCTCGTGCTCAATCTCTTCTGGATCGACGCGCCGACGTGGGTCACCGCGGTCGTCTACATCGCGCTCGGCTGGGTGGGCGCGATCGCCGTACCGGAGCTCGTCAGCTTCGGGATCGCACCGGCCGTGCTCGTCTTCGCCGGCGGCGCCCTCTACACGATCGGCGCCGTCACGTACGCGCTCAAGCGGCCGAATCCGGTACCGCACGTCTTCGGCTACCACGAGATCTTTCATCTGCTCGTGATCGGAGCGGCGATCGCACACTTCGTGGCGATCGCCGCATTCGTCCTGCCGGAAGCTTAACCGGTCGTTAAGAGGACCCCGGCTACCCTGTTCGCATGACTACGAAGATCGAAAAAACAGACGCCGAGTGGCGCGCCGAGCTCACTCCCGAGCAGTACGAGATCCTTCGTCGCAAGGGTACGGAGCGCGCGTTCACCGGTGAGTACAACGACATGAAGGATCCCGGCGTGTATCGCTGCGCCGGCTGTGGTGCCGAGCTCTTCCGCTCGGAGGCGAAGTTCGACTCCGGAACCGGTTGGCCCAGCTTCGTCGAGCCCGCGGGTCTCGAGAGCGTCGTCACCGAAACCGATCGAAGCTGGGGAATGGCCCGCACCGAGGTCATGTGCGCGGCCTGCGGCGGCCACCTCGGCCACGTTTTCCCGGACGGGCCTGGCCCCACCGGCCAGCGCTTCTGCATCAACTCCTGCTCGCTCGACCTGGAGCGCTCATGAACGAGCAACTGGAGAAGGCCACGTTTGCGGCCGGCTGCTTCTGGGGCGTCGAGGTCGAGTTCCGCAACACCCCGGGCGTCAAGGACGCGCAGGTCGGCTACATCGGCGGCTCGACGGCCGACCCGACCTATAAGGAGGTCTGCGGCGGCCGCACGGGCCACGCCGAGGCCGTCGAGGTCACCTTCGATCCGACCGAGATCTCGTACAACGATCTCGTCGACGGGTTCTGGAAGCTCCACGATCCCACTCAGAAGAATCGCCAGGGTTGGGACGTCGGCACGCAGTACCGCTCGGCGATCTTCACCCATTCGCCCGAGCAGGCGGAGACTGCGCGCGAGTCGCTCGAGCGGGCGCAGTCGGGCTTCCGCAAGCCGATCGCGACTCAGATCGTGACTGACGAGACCCCGTTCTGGCCCGCCGAGGAGTACCACCAGCAGTACCTCGTCAAGAACGGCCGCGCTTCCTGCGCGATCTAGAGATCCTGAGCTAAGGAGCCGGCGGCGCGGCCGTCGGCTCCATTGGCTCCGGTCGCGGGATCTTCCACGCCGTGTAGACGGCGAAGGCGATCCAGAGCAGGTCGAAGAGCCCGAAGACCTCATCGAGGTTCTCTCGGAAGAGCGTCCGCATCTCACTGGAGGCGAGGCCGAGGCTCGCTCCGAACGACTCCGCCTCCTCCTGTACCGCGAAGGCGAAGCTCAGGTACTTGCCGACCAGGATCCCGAGGAGGGCGGCGACCACCGCGATCGCCTGAAGCCGCTGCCCCTTCGTGCCGCCGGTGGCGAAGACGACTGCGCTGCCGGTGAGAAAGCCGATCGCCCAGGCGACGATCCCGATCTCGTAGTTGCTGAACTTGACGATCAATCCCCAGAGGACGCCGCCGACGATCGCTGCGACGAGAGCGGCTCCGACGGCCGCGAGCAGTGAGCGCGACGGCTCGCGCGGTGGTGAGCTCGCAACGTCAGTCTCCGGAAAGCCGTAGCGGTCCTCGCGCTCGTCCATCGGCCGAGCGTAGCGGCGGTGGTGGACGACGAATGCCCCCAACGGGATTCGAACCCGTGCAGCCACCTTGAAAGGGTGGTGACCTAGGCCGCTAGTCGATGGGGGCGGCTCGGGCAGGATACTTGTGGGCGCGAGCAGTAGGCTCGCGGGCACGGGCGGTTAGCTCAGCTGGGAGAGCACCTGGTTTACACCCAGGGGGTCGGGGGTTCGAGCCCCTCACCGCCCACTACAGGAGACGCTGGGAGGCAGGCTCCTCCTTCGACCTCGAATACCTAGCCGGCGAGGCGTTGGAACGC
>JACCRW010000099.1 GCA_013813345.1 Actinomycetota bacterium | reverse complement strand
GCGACCTTGAGTCCCTCGTCGCCGAAGCTGCGCGCGCCGGCGGCGAGCTCCTGGCCGACGACGTCCGGGACAGTGGCCCGAGCCGGCGTCGGCGTGGGTGGCGGCTCGGTCGTCGTCGCCTGGGTCGTCGTCGCCTGAGTCGTGGTGGCGGTCGTGGCGGGCGGTGGCGCGGTCGTCGTGGAGCCCGTCTCGTCGGGCGCTTGGGCGACGTTCAGCCGCACCGCGCTTCCCGCGCTGACCGTCGCCCCCGCAGCCGGATTCTGCGCGAGCACCGTCCCGGCGGCCTCGGCCGACGGGACCGAGACGACGTTCGCCTCGAGCCCCGCGTCCCGCAGGGTGGCTGTCGCCTCCGACGAGGTCGTGCCGACGACGTCCGGGACGTCAACCGGCCTGCGCCCCTTGGAGACCGTCAGAGCCACGGTCGAGCCTTCCTTAAGATTCCCGCCGGCTGTCGGCTCCTGTCGAAACACGGTGCCGTCGGGCTCGTCCGAGAAGACCTCCGTGACCTCCGTCTCGAAGCCCGCCGCCTCGATCGCATCGCGAGCCTCGTCGGCCTGCTGACCGACGACGTCGGGAACGGTCTCGCGCGCCGGTCCGCTCGAGATGGTGAGCAGCACCGTCTTGCCCTCTTCGAGCTCGCTGCCGGCATCGGGGCTTTGGTCGAGCACGATCCCGCGCGGCCGGTCGCTCTCCTGCTGCTCCGAGCGGGGCTCGAAGCCGGCGTCCTCGATCGTGGCCTGCGCGGCGCCCTCGGGCTGGCCGACGACCGCCGGCACGGGGCTCTCGTCCTCCTGGGAGAAGTACCAGTACGCGCCGAGACCGCCGAGCACGAGGAGCAGGAACGCGAGCAGATACGGCCAGATCAGGGGCGGGCGCCGAACGGGAACGGCCTCGCGCTCCTCGACGACGGTCTCACGGCCCTCGACGACCGTCTCGCGATCCCTGACGAGCGGCTCATCGTCTCGGACAACCGTCTCCTCGCCCCACTCGTCCCGGACGACCGTCTCGTCGATCGACTCGTCGGGGAGGTCGTCTGGATCGCGAGGCGGCCGGCTCACCCGGCGGAGTATGCCCGCATCGGCGGACGGCGCAGCCGAGCGGAGTAGGGTCGAGCAGATGGACGCCTACCGGACCCCGGACGAGCGCTTCGACGACCTGCCCGGCTATCCGTTCGCGCCTCATTACCTCGAGCAGGACGGCCTCCGCCTGCACTACCTCGACGAGGGATCAGGGCCGCCGGTGCTCCTCCTCCACGGCGAGCCGACCTGGTCGTATCTCTACCGGAAGGTGATCCCGCAGCTGACCCCCACCGCCCGCGCGCTCGCGCCCGACTACCTCGGCTTCGGCCGCTCCGACAAGCCGCTCCGCCTCGAGGATTACTCCTACGACCGCCACACAGCCTCGATCCGGCGCCTCGTCGAGGAGCTCGATCTCCACGACCTGACGATCGTCGTCCAGGACTGGGGCGGCCCAATCGGCCTCCGGCTCGCGGTCGAGCAGCCCGAGCGAGTCGCCCGCCTCGTGATCATGAACACCGGGATCGGGGCCGGCCGGCCGCCCTCCGACGAGTGGCTGCGCTTCCGAGCCTTCGTCCGCCGCCACGGCGCCGAGCTCGTGCCGGGCCGGCTCGTCCGCATCTCCTGCGTGCAGCCGCTCGACGATGTGGTCGAGGACGCCTACAGCGCCCCGTGGCCCGTCCCGGAGTCGAAGGCCGGTGTGCTCGCGTTTCCCGAGCACGTCCCGACCGAGCCCGAGCACCCGAACACGCCCGCGCTGCTCGCCCTCCGAGAGTCGCTCGGCCGCTGGGAGAAGCCGGCGCTCGTCCTCTTCTCCGACTCGGATCCGATCTTCTCGCCGCACGTCGCCGAGCAGATCGCCGCCCACATCCCAGGCGCGCTCGAGCCGGAGATCGTGGCCGGCGCCGGTCACTTCCTCCAGGAGGACAAGGGCGAGGAGATCGGAGCGCGGATAGCGCGCTTCGTCGCTACGGAACTCTGACGGGAGCGGAGTCCGGCGCCCGCTCGGGCGACTCGACCTCCACATGCGGCAGCCACTCGAGCCACCTCGGCAAGTACCAGTTGCGCTCGCCGAGAAGCTCCATCGCGGCGGGGACGAGCACCGAGCGGATCACGGTCGCATCGAGCAGGAGCGCGACCGCGACGCCGAAGCCCATCTGCTGGAACATCACGAGCTCGCCGGTCGCGAATCCGACGAAGACGACGATGATGATCAGCGCCGCGCCCGTGATCAGCCGCGCGGTCGTGCGCACCCCGAACGCGACCGCCTCGCTCGAATCGCCGGTCTGGGTGAAGCGCTCGCGGATCCGGCTGAGCAGGAAGACGTGGTAGTCCATCGAGAGCCCGAAAAGGACCGAGAAGAGAAAGAGCGGCAGCCAAGCCTCGATCGCGTCGACCTTCGGAAGCCCCAGGAGCTCGTTGCCGACGCCCTTCTGGAAGACGAGCACGATCAGGCCGTACGCGGCGCCGACCGAGAGCAGGTTGAGCACGATCGCCTTCGCGGAGACGACGATCGAGCGGAACGCGAGCGTGAGCAGGATGAAGCTGAAGCCGAGCACGAAGAGGAAGACGATCGGGAGCCAGCGCTCCATCAGCTCGCGGTAGTCGACGATCTCGGCCGTCTCGCCGGTGACGTACGTCGTCACCCCGGTGCCGCCGAGCGCGGCAGGCACAACCTCCTGCCGCAGCCGCTCGATCGCCAGGACGGCCGCCTCGTCGCGGCTGTCACCTACCACGAGCGCCTCGACGACCGCGAGATCGCGGTTCGGCGAGATAGTGAGCTCGGGCGAGCGGAATCCGGGATCGCTCGCGAGCGCGTCGCGCAGGTCGTCGATTCTCCCGCGGATCGGCGGCGCCGCCACGTCTCCCACGACGACGACCTGTGCGGAGTCGAGCGTCCCGACTCCGAGCTCGCGCTCGAGCGCTTTGAAGCCGTCCTTCGACGCATAGCCGTCGGGGATCGTGCGGACTCCGGCCGACCCGGTGCGGAGGTCGAGCGCAGGGAGCGCGAGCGCGATCAGCACCGCCGCCGAGACGACGAGGCTGACGAGCGGCCGGCGCTGCACCCGCGAGACGACCCAGCCCCAGAA
>JACCRW010000098.1 GCA_013813345.1 Actinomycetota bacterium | reverse complement strand
GCGGCACCACTTCGCTGCGGATCGTGACCTGCCTCGTCGCCCGATCGACAACGAGGTCGCCGACCTCGAGGCGGTCGCCCGCCGAAGGTGCGACGCGGCGGAGGACTGCGCGGATGCGCCCGAGGAGCTCCGCATAGACGATCGGCCGCGGGACGTAGTCGTCGGCGCCCCACTGAAAGGCGCGTACGCGATCGACAGCGTCGGATCGCTCGGGCCCGAGCACGATCACCGGTACCTCCCGGTTCCAGCTCCGCCCCGGCTCGCCGGCGCGGAGCTGCGCGCACAGATCGAGTTCCGAGACGAGCACGAGATCGGGCAGGCGGCGCTCGGCGAGGTCGAGCGCCTCACCGCCGAAGCGGGCGTTCAAGACCTCGAAGCCGTCCGTCACGAGCTGCCGCTCGAGGTAGTCGCGACTTTCGGTCTCCGAGTCTGAGAGGAGGACGGCGGCGGCCATGAGGTCGAAGCTAGCATCGGCGTTTCCGGGTCGATAGATGTCCTTTGTCTCTATTTCTCAACGGTTCCTCCCCACCCGTCCGGTCGGCGCACGGCGGTTCAGGACAGTGTTGGCTGCGGTCGTACTGGTGGTGGTCGGCGGCGCCGCGGCAGGCGGCACCGGCTGGCAGAGGCACACGCCGCTTCCCGAGCCGCGCACCGAGGTCGCAGCAGCGATCGCGAACGGGGCGATCGTCGCCGTGGGCGGCTTCGAGTCATCCGGCTCGAACTCACAGCGGGCGGACGTCTACTCGATAGCCGCGAACCGCTGGCGCCGGCTGCCGGACCTGCCCGTCGCCGTCGACCACGCGGCTGCCGCAAGCGCGAACGGCAACGTCTACGTCGTCGGCGGCTACGGGGCCGATCGGCGCCCGCTGCGCACCGCCTTCGTGCTCCAAGCGGGCCGTTGGCGCGCACTTCCATCGTTGCCGGAGGCGCGCGCCGCAGCCGCCGCGGCCATCGCGGGCAACATCCTCTACGTCGTCGGCGGAGTCGACGCCCGCCGCGGCCTCGCCCGCGTCGCTTTCGCGTTCGACCTCCGAACCCGACGCTGGTCGCGCCTTCCCGGCCCGACGCCCCGCGAGCACCTCGCAGCGGCGGCGAGGAATGGCCTCGTCTACGCGCTCGGCGGCCGTCGCGCAGGCTACGACACGAACGTCGCGCTGCTCGAGGTCTACCGCCCCGCAACCCGACGCTGGTTGAGTCTCCCACCCATCCCGAACGCGCGCGGCGGCACCGGCGCCGCCTTCGTCTCGGGCCGGCTCGTCTCGATCGGCGGTGAGGAGCCCGCCGGGACGATCGCGAGCGTCTTCGCGTACGCCCCGCGCGACCGGCGCTGGCGCCGGCTCGCAGACCTCCCGACTCCGCGCCACGGCCTCGGCGTCGTCGCGCATCGCGACCGCGTCTACGCCGTCGCCGGCGGTCCGCGACCCGGTCTGACAACCAGCGGTGCGATCGAGAGTCTTGAGATCCGTTAACGCCGTGCTCGAGGCAGTTCGATCGCGGCCTCTCCGACGAGGAGCGCGGCGACGAGCGCAACAAAGCTCAACGGCTCGAGCCCGGATCCAGCGAGCCCAAGAGCAAGGACTGTTCCGGCGGTCGCCAGCCGCAGCGCTACGACCCGGTCGAGTCGACGCGTAGCGCCAGGAATCGCGGCCATCGCGAGCAGGTAGACGGCGATGCCGGCGGCGAGTGGAAGGCGGTCAGCCAACGTGAGCGACTCACCGCTCATGGCAGCCTCGATCGCGAACTCGACGCCGACAGAAGCGGCGGCGATCCCCGCGAAGATCAGGAGATGGCCCTGCGCCCAGACAAAGCGGGCGCCGAAGCCGCCGTGGATCGGCATCCCGCGGAAGAGGTCGAAATAGAGCCACCAGATCGCGGCCGCGACGGTGAAGCCGAGCACCGCGACAATCGCGGCGCTCAGGCTCGAGCCGATCTCGAGGCCGGCGACGGTGACGACGATCGACTCGCCAAGAACGATGATCGTGAGAGACCGTAGCGCTCGGCTACGTGTTCGCCGTCATACGGCCTGGAGAGCGACCGCCACGGAGCGAACACGAACGTCGCGATCAGCAGCAGCATTGCCGCCGACCAAACGAGCGGCCGAACGGTCTCGGCGAGTGTCAACGAGAGAAGCCACAGGGTGGCTCCGAAAGCATTGCCGATCGCGAAACGGGCCGACAGCGACCGCGCCTCAGGTGCTTGCAGCCAGGTGCGGCCGTACAGCGCGGACAGGATGTAGAAGAGGCAGGCATAGGCGATGACGAACGTTTCCGAATCCCCACTCGCCGCGCCGGCGAGGCCGGCCGAGAGCGCAGCAATCGCAAGCATCCCACCGAGCAGGCCGAGTCGGAACACCGGATCGTCGCTGTCGAACCCGGTCGCGTACCAGGTATAGCCCATCCACCCCCACCACACCGGGATGAAGAGCCCCGCGAAGACGGCAAGGCCGCGGACGGAGTGATCGGCATGAAGCTGCGTCGCCAGTGCGGCGACCGCGGCGACGAAAACGAGGTCGAAGAAGAGCTCGAGCCAACTTGCGTGCCGGGTAGCGCGCCCCTCATGTGAGGGCGACGTGCTCACGACCGTGCCCCGACGCGGCGCCGACGCCGCTGGTGGGTGGGAGCGCCGACTAGAGCCGTCCGGAGCGAACGACGCCGAGCAGCAGCCAGAACCCCAGGCCGCCCGAGAGCAGGAACCCGAGCACCGAGAGGAAGTGGACGCCGAAGAGCTGAGGTCCTTCGGTCGCGAGGATCCCGATCAGCGCCGAGCCGAGCAAGCCCCCGGCGACGACGAGCGCCACGACGACACGGTTGATCGCCACGTCCAGCTTGTGCATGAACTCGTCGAGCCCCTTGTGCACGAAGCCGACCTCGATCTGGCCGTCGCGGATCTCCTGCAG
>JACCRW010000097.1 GCA_013813345.1 Actinomycetota bacterium | reverse complement strand
AGCCAGTGCGAGCCGATGTCGCCGACGGCGCGAAGCGCTCCCGCGCGCGCGGGCTCGAGCCGCCAGTTCCAGTCGGTCGGCAAGGCGAGCCAGTCCTGCAGGTAGCCGCCGTGGACGTTCCAGATCTCCCCCACGTCGCCCGCACGCACCCGCTCGCGTGCCTCCTGGACGAGCGGATAGAAGCGGAGGTTGAAGTTCGTGCAGTGGACGAGGCCCGAACGCCCGGCGAGCTCGACGAGCTCGGCGGACTGGTCGGAGGTGACGGCGAGCGGCTTCTCGCAGACGACGTGCTTGCCCGCGTCGAGCGCCTGCTTCGCCTGCGGGTGGTGCAGGTCGTTCGGCGTTGCCAGGTGCACGACGTCGACTCGTTCGTCCGCGAGCACCGCCTCGTAGGAGTCGTAGACAGTGGCCGCGGACGTCGCGCGCGCCCGTTCGGGCGTCGAGCCGACAACACCCAGGATCTCGACCTCGAGCCGCCGGAGCGCGTCGACGTGCACCGCGCCGATGAAGCCTGTGCCGACGACAGCCGCCTTGAGCTCGTGGAGCTGCTTCAACTGGCAGGCGACCGACGCCGGGCGTCTCGCGTTCTCTGCCGTACTACCCGCTCGGTCCGCCGGACGTGCTTCCGCGCCTCGGCGCCCGCTCGCCTGGAATCGCCGGCCCGGATCGCCTCGACGATCGGGACGTGGAACTCGGCGAGCTCGGTCTGATCCCAGAAGGTCTGGTACGTCGCGAACGCCGTCGAGACCTCGATACCCAAGACGAGCCAAGACTGCAGCAGCGGCTCGTTGCCGGCCATCTGCACCATCGTCCGGTGGAAGGCGAGGTCGTGATCGATCTGCGTGCGCCAGTCGGCCGCAGCAGCAGCCTCCCGCATCGACTCGAGCTCGCGGTCGAGCGCGCCCGGGTCGCGATAGGCGTTTCGGGCCGCCTCGATGGCGGCTAACTCCTCGAGCGCCGCCCGGACGGGAAACACCGGCAGCAGCTGCGAGTCGTCGACGGCGCGCACCCGAGCGCCACGGAACGGCTCCGATTCGACGAGGCGCAGGAGCTCGAGATCGCGGAGCGCCTCGCGTACGGGCGCCTGGCTGGTGCCGAGCTCACGCGCCAGCCGCGTCTCGACCAGGCGCTCTCCCGGCTCGAGCTCCCCGCGCAGGATGCGCTCGAGGAGAACGTCCTTGACCTGCTCACGGAGAACGGTTCGCGCGATGCTCATCGACCGCGGCGATCATCGATGCTCGATTGTCGCGCGTCAACCTGCGACGACGGGGTTCGTCAGCGACCCGACCCCGTCGATGTCGATCGTCACCTCGTCGCCGGGCTGCAACAGCCGCTGCGGATCGCGGAAGACACCGACGCCCGCGGGCGTTCCGGTGAGGATCAGATCCCCAGGCTCGAGCGTCATCGTCCTCGACGCGTGGCTGATGATCTCGTCGATCCCGAAGATGAGGTTGGCGGTCGTCGAGTCCTGGAGCACCTCGCCGCTGACGATCGCCCGGATCCTGAGGTCGTGCGGATCCGGGACGTCTGCCGCGGGCGCGAGCTCGCCGACCGGGCAGAACGTGTCGGGCGACTTCCCGCGCGACCATTGCCCGTCCTTGAACTGCAGGTCCCGGGCACTCACGTCGTTCGCGCACACGTAGCCTCGCACCGCCTCGAAGGCGTTCTCCTTCGACACGTCCTTCACGCGCGTCCCGATCACGACGCCGAGCTCGGCTTCGTAGTCGCACCTCGTCACGATCGGCGGGATCACGATCGGCTCGCCCGGCCCGATCAGCGCATTCGGCCACTTCGCGAAGAGCAGCGGCTCCTCGGGCAGCTCGACACCCTGCTCCTCGGCATGGTCCCGGTAGTTGAGGCCGACGCAGATGATCTTGCCCGGACGCTCGATCGGCAGCACTCGGCAACCCTAACCCAGCAACCCCAACCGCCCGGTGAGAAGGTAGGCGCGTGAGCGACGCGCGCTTCGCGGACGGCCTGCGCTACCGGATCGAGATCCCTTCCGTCGAGGGCCCCGCGGTCCTGCGGGCCGTGCTCGACGAGGCCGATGCCCGCGCCGTTCCGGTGCGCCGGGTCTCGCAGGGCTCGGGCGTGATGATGCTGACCGACGCCGAGATCGCGGAGATGGCGACGCTCGGAGCCGAGCGCGGCGTCGAGGTCTCGCCCTTCCTCCGCCCGCGCGGCGCCTGGGACGCGGGCGGTCAGTCGTTCGCCACGACCGCCGTGGCCGGGGTCGCCCGTGGACGGGCCGGCGTCGACTGGTCGATCGCCGAGGCCCGGCGCGCGGTCGCGCTCGGCATTCGCTCGGTGCTCGTGGCGGATGTTGGAGTCCTGGGAACGCTCGGCCGGCTGAAGCAGGACGGCGACCTGCCGGAGACGCTCGTCCTCAAGACCTCGGTGCTCCTGCCCTGCGCGAACCCTCCGACGGCACGAGCGCTCGAGCTGCTCGGCGCGACGACGATCAATGTCTCCACGGATCTCTCGCCGGCCGAGCTCGGTGAGGTGCGCGCAGCCTGCTCGGCCCCGCTCGACGTCTACGTGGAGGTGCCGGACGACCAGGGCGGCTTTGTGCGCTTCTACGAGGTGCCTGAGCTGATCCGCGCGGCGGCCCCGATGTACGTGAAGCTCGGCATCCGCAACACGCCGAACATCTACCCGGCCGGCCTCCACCTCCAGGATGTGGCGACCAAGCTCGGCCGGGAGCGCGTCCGCCGAGCCGAGCTCGTACTCCGCCTGCTGCAGGAGCAAGCACCGGAGCTCGTCGAACGCCGTGGCGACGACCGTCCACCCGATCTCGGGATCCCGGAACCGTGAAATCCCGTTTCGGGGCGATCTACACCGCCGCGCTCGCGGATGTCCTCGACGCCCGCGGCCGTCACGACCAGACGCTGCCGCCCGCGATCCGGCCGCTCACGCCCGGCCTCCGGCTGGCAGGGCCTGCCTTCACCGTCCAAGGGCGGCCGGCAGAGGCCACCGAGTACGACGCGGCGCTCCGGAAGGTGCTGCGGATGCTCGGTGAGGTCCCGGAGGGCCACGTGGCCGTCTACGCGTGCGCGCAGGACGTCTCGGCCCACCTCGGCGAGCTCTCGGTCACGTCGCTGAAGGAACGAGGCGTCGCCGGCTGTGTGCTCGACGGCGGTTGCCGGGACGTCCGCTTCATCCTCGACGAGGGCTTCCCCGTCTTCACACGCTTCGTGACGCCGGAGGACTCGACCTGGCGCTGGGAGCTGGAAGCAACGCAGGTCCCGGTGACGATCGGACGCGTCCGGATCGAGCCGGGCGACTGGATCGTCGGCGACGACGACGGCGTCGTGGTTGTGCCGCACGCGATCGCACAGAGCGTCCTCGCCGAGGCCGAGACGAAAGCCGCGACGGAGAGCGTGATCCGCGCAGCCGTCCGCGACGGTATGCCTCCTCTGGAGGCGTACGAGCGCTTCGGAACCTTCTAGGAGATCTCGAGCACGAGCTTGCCGAAGTGCTCGCCGGCCTCGAGACGCGCGAGCGCCGCAGCCGCTTCGGCCAGCGGCCGCACCGAGTCGAGCACCGGCTTCCACGTCGCCTCCTCGAGCAGCCGCAGCAGCCCTTCGAAGTCGCGCGGGCTACCGAGCTGCGTGCCGTAGAGCGACTGCTGCCGGAAATAGAACGGACGCACCTGGAGCGTGACCTCCGCCCCACCGGTGCCGCCGAAGACGACGACTCGCCCGCCCGGACGGACAGCGTCGAGCGACTGCTGCCAGGTCGAGCCGACCGAGTCGAGGACGAGATCGACGGGCCCGAGCTCCGCCACGGCCGCCGCCCAGTCCGGCGTCGTCGCGTAGTTGACGCCCGCCTGCGCGCCGAGAGCCCGTGCTCGCTCGATCTTCTCGTCCGAGGACGACGTCACCAGCACGCGCGCTCCCGCCTGCACCGCGAGTGACACGGCGAAGGTCGAGACGCCGCTGCCCGCGCCCAGGACGAGCACGCTCTCACCGCAGCGCAGGCCGCCGCGGGCGAAGAGCCCGCGGAACGCAGTGACGGCCGCGAGCGGGAACGCCGCCGCCTCGGCCCAGGAGAGCCCCGTCGGCTTCGGGTAGAGGTTCTCGACCGGAAGCGCGACCAACTCGGCGTAGGTGCCGTTGCTCGGGCCGCCGAGAATCCCGAACCCGGGTGCCGGCGCGTCCTCGCGATCGCCCCAGCCGAGCCCGGGGAAGACCACGACCTCCTCGCCGGTGTCGGTTCGCACTCCCGCGCCGTCGGAGCCCGGAACGAGCGGCAGCGGAAACGGATAGGTGCCGGTGCGGACGAGGAGATCCCGTCGATTGAGCCCCGCCGCCCGCAGCTCGACGAGAACCTCGCCGGCGCCGGGCTGCGGATCGGGAACGGTCTCGTAGCGAAGCTCGTTCCCCTCATGGACACGTACCGCCTGCATCAGCCGTCCTCTCCCTCGGAGCGCGGCGCCCAGGCCGGGCTCGAGTCGTTGTGGTCGGGGTCGGTGAGTACTTCCTCCTCGCCGGTCTCGACGTCGATCGCGGAGATCGCGCCACGGGTCGAGAAGGCGATCGTGATCCCGTCGGGCGACCAGGACGGCTCGAAGGAGTCGTCCCCCGAGGTCACGGGCCGGACA
>JACCRW010000048.1 GCA_013813345.1 Actinomycetota bacterium | reverse complement strand
GAGATCCTTGCCGCCGTCCTCCGGCGAGATGAAGCCGTAGCCCTTCGCGTCGTCGAACCACTTAACGGTTCCTGTTGCCATAAAAAAACACCTCCTTACCCATGTGCCACGAACGGGTAGAAGGTGCTCGGCACCCATGTACGCGCTCTGGTTATCGCCTCGAGTGTAGCGACAGAAGGCCCGATTCGCCGAGCGCGAGCTCGCGCAACCGCTGCGCGTAGGCGGGGGCGCTCGGCTCGTCCTCGTGCCGGAAGTAGGCGAAGACTTCGACGCCATGATCGAGCAGCGGCCGCACGCGGCTCGCGAGCTCGACGAGATCGTCGTCGGAGTAGGGAGGCTCGCGGAAGCGCAAGTAGCGAAACGAGCTTTCAGCATCCCAGTCGTCCACGCGCACCGCCGGCGCCACGTCGACGCCCTCCCAGCTCTCGTGGCGGAAGTCGAAGCCGAGCCGGAGGTCGGTCGAGCCAAGCAGGAGCGCGAGCATCCCATCGTCGCGCGGGCTCTCGACGGCGACCCGCACGGGGCCGAGCCGCGCTCCGAGTCGTAGCACCCGCTCCTCGAACGTGGCGACCGAGCGAAGCGCCCGCTGCGGCAGCTTGACGGCGAAGCGGAAGTCGGGCGGTGTTTGCGTCGCCCAGCGCTCGAACTGCTCCTCCGAGGGAAGCCGGTAGCCGGTCGTGTTCAGCTCGACCGACGGGAGCCGCTCCGCGTAGAAGCCCAGGAACTCCTCGTTCGGCGTCCCGGCGGGATAGAAGCCCGGCCGCCAGCTCGGATACGACCAGCCAGACGTTCCTACCGAAAGCGTTCCGACCGACAACGGGTCCACAATGGAAGCCATGACCTCAGTACTACAGGAGTCCGCCTTGCCCGAGACAACCATCGACGTGCTGGATAAGGGCTTCATCGCTCTCGACGGGGCGCTCGCCTCCGACCTCGCGGTCGTGAACGGCGCTCGCGTCTCCTTCAACCAGGAGTCGGACGAGCTCTCCGAGCGCGACGAGGGGCTGATCCGGTTCCTGATTCGCGAGCGGCACGGCAGCCCCTTCGAGCACGGCTACTTCCGCTTCCTCGTCAAGGCCCCGCTCTTCGTCGTCCGCGAGCACCATCGCCACAGAGCCGGCCACTCCTACAACGAGTGGAGCGGGCGCTACTCGAAGATGGAGGCCGAGTTCTACGTCCCCGACAACGTCCGCACGCAGGTCGGCAAGCCGGGCTCGTACGCGTTCGAGCCGGTCGACGATGCGATTCGCGAAGCGACCCGGCAGGAGATCGAGGAGAACGCGGCACGCGCCTTCGAGACCTACGAGCGGTTGCTCGAGCAGGGCGTCGCAAAGGAGGTCGCCCGCACCGTGCTGCCGCTCTCCACCTACACGAAGTACTACTGGAGCTGCAACCCGCGGAGCCTGATGCACTTCTGCGGCCTCCGCAACCACGAGAGCGCCCAGTTCGAGATCCGCCAGTACGCGGCCGCGGCCGAGTCGTTCCTCGAGCGGCTGATGCCGATCACGCACGCCGCCTTCGTCGGGAACGAACGAAGAGCGCCTTAGGTCGAGAGAACCGGCTCCTCGGAGCCGCGCCGCGTTACGACCCAGCCATCGTAGCGCTTGAAGCCGTAGGGAACCGAGAGCGCGACCTCCGTCACGCCGCCGCTCACGATGAACCGCCCGCACGAGTCCGCGAGCTCCCCGTTCCTCGTCAGCCAGAGCTCGTAGTAGTCGTCGCGGCTCCGGCTCTCCTGGAGGCCGCGCACGCGCATCACCATCGGCCAGTTGCCGGCCCCGTCCTGCTCCCGGATCTCGATCGAGGCGACGGCAGCGCCACCCTCGCCGACGCTGGCCATCGAGATGCTCCGGACCACAGAGCTGTCGTCGCCACGCCCGCCGAGCAGGTAGCCCGAGCCGAAGGCGACCGAGGCGAGCGAGGCGGCGATCAGAGCGAGGGCGTACCGGCGCCGCTGTGGCAGCAGGCGGACCGGCTCGGCTGCCGGCGGCTCGAGCAGGTCGAGCGGCACCTCGGGCGGCGGGCCGGCCTCGACGAGCAGCTCGTGGACGCGCTGCAACCGCGCGCGCTCAGCCGGATCGAGATCGTCGAGGCCGCCGACCAGCTCGTCGAAGCGATTCTTCACTCGAGCTCCCCGTCGAGCACGTCGGCGAGCCGCGCCAGGGCGCTCCGCGTCCGGGTCTTCACGGTCCCGAGCGGGACGTCGAGGAACTCCGCCACCTCACTCTGGGAGAGCCCGCCCCAGTAGGCGAGCTCGATCAGTCGCCGCTCGTGCTCGGGGAGATCCTCGATGGCGCGATGGACGCGCCAGGAGAGCCAGGCAGCCTCGGCTCGCTCCGGTGGCCCGGCCCCCTCGTCCGGCTGATCGGGCACGGCGGCGACGGGCTCGGGGCGTCGGCGGGCGCCGTCGACGATTGCATTCCGGGCGACGGTGTAGAGCCAGGCACCGCCGGCGCCCCGAGAGGGGTCGTAGGTGCGAGCCGAGCGCCAAACAGCGGTGAAGGCTTCCTGGAGCGCGTCCTCGGCCCGGCCCCGGTCGCCGAGCCGCCGCAGCGCCAGCCCGAGCACGGGCCGGGTGTAGCGGCGGTAGAGCTCGTCGAAGGCGTCGCGATCGCCCGCTCCGACGCGCTCGATCAGCTCCCCGTCCGTGAGCTCAGGGTGCGGCATGCGCCCGCCGTTCTCCGCGGCGGCGGCGCGAGGCGCGCTCCGGCCGGAGATCGTCATGGCCGCATCCATTCATGGGATCTACGCACCGGCCTCACACCTGGATTTGGAGCAGACGGCCGCCGTCGACGACGAGCGTCGTCCCGGTGACGAACTCCGCCGACGCGAGGTAGAGGAGCGCCTCCGCCACGTCGTCGGGCGAGCCGACGCGGCCGACGAGCGTCTCGGCGGCCCGGCGTTCCTCCTGCTCGGGCTCGACGGCGACCGGCCCGGGAGCGATCCCGCACACCCGGATCTCGGGAGCAAGTGCCCGCGCCAGCGTTCGCGTCAACATTGCCTGCGCCGCTTTCGCGGCCGAGTGAGCCGCGAACGAGGGCCACGGTTGGTAGGCCGCTACGTCCTCGAGCATGACGACGAGCCCGCGCGTTCGGCGCAGGTGCTCGGCCGCAGCCTGGGTGACGAAGAAGCTCCCCTTGACGGTCGCCCCGAGCGCCGCGTCGAGCTGGGCCTCGGTCACCTGCTCGAACGGCGTCGGCTCGAAGCCGGCCGAGGCGCCGTTGACGACGACGTCGAGCCCGCCGAGCTCCTCTGCGGCCCGGGCGACCAGCGCAGACGCCGCCTCCGCGTGGGCGAGGTCGCCGTCGGCGCGCCCGGCCGCAAGCACCGACCAGCCTTCGGCCTCGAGCCGCCGGGCGACGGCGGCGCCGAGCTTGCCGGTGCCGCCCGTGAGGAGGGCGCGCGTCAGCGTCCCTGCTCGAACCGCTTCGCCACCTCGTTCCAGTTGACGACGTCCCACCACGCCGCGAGGTAGTCCGGACGCTTGTTCTGATACTTGAGGTAGTAGGCGTGCTCCCAGACGTCGATTCCGAGAATCGGCGTCTTGCCCCCGGAGATCGGCGAGTCCTGGTTCGCCGTCGAGGTCACCGTGAGCTTGCCGCCGTCGGAGACGAGCCACGTCCAGCCGGAGCCGAACCGCTTCACGCCCGCGTCGTTGACGGCCGTCTTGAGCGCGTCGAAGCTCTCGAAGGTTTCGTCGATCGCGGTCGCGAGCTCGCCGCTCGGAGCGCCGCCGCCGTCAGCACCCATGATCTCCCAGAAGAAGGTGTGGTTGACGTGCCCGCCGACGTTGTTGCGCACGGCGGCGCGGATCTCCTCGGGCACGGCGTCGAGGCTCTTGAGGATCTCCTCGGCGTCCTTGTCGGCCCACTCGGTGCCCTCGAGCGCCTTGTTCGCGTTGTCGACGTAGGCCTGGTGGTGCTTGTCGTGGTGGATCCGCATCGTCTGCTCGTCGATCGTCGGCTCGAGCGCGGCGTAGTCGTAGGGCAAGT
>JACCRW010000047.1 GCA_013813345.1 Actinomycetota bacterium | reverse complement strand
TGAGCGCCTCGACGCAGGCACCGGAGCCCACGGAAGCGCCACAGCCGCCGGGGCGGCGCTTCAAGGTTCCCTCGGTCGGCCAGATCAGCGCGATCGTCGGCCTGATCGCGGGCATCCTCGGACTGGTCTTCATCGTCTTTCCGGCCTGGCGCCCGGAGGCGCCGCCCGACTCCGGCTCGATCGAGGTCTCGGATGTGCGCGTCCGCCAGCCGGTCACCTTCGGCCGCTATCTGAAGCGCTTGAAGCTCCCGCCCGAGACGCTCAGCGAGCAGCAGCTCGGCCGACGCGGCGTGATGATCGAGTTCCAGACCCAGATCGAAGGCTTCAAGGGCAAGGGGCTTCCGCTGCGCTGGGAGTTGAACGACGCGGCCACGAACGATCCGGTCGACGAGGACGAGGCCGTGACGATCGTGCCTTCGACGAACGACGAGGGCAGGACGTGGTTCGTGTGGGCGCCTGCCCCGGAGACGGCGGGCAAGTACTACGTCACGGTCACGATCTACCAGCCGCCGAAGGGCAACGTCGACGTCCCGCTCGAGGCGTTCGACTCGCCCGAGTTCACCGGGCTCGCAGCAGCTCCCTGAGCCTCAGCCTTCGTTCGATCAGGATGGGAGGATGGACGTCTCGCGTGCGATCGTGCTCGTCGAAGGGATCAGCGATCAGCGTGCGCTCGAGGCGCTCGCCGAGCGCCGTGGCCGGAATCTCGACGCCGAGGGCATTTCCGTCGTCCCGATCGGGGGTGCGCAAGCCATCGGGAGGTTCCTGAATCGGTTCGGCCCGCAGGGGCTCGACGTCAGGCTGGCCGGTCTCTGTGACGCCGCAGAGGAGCGCGACTTCCGGCGCGGTCTCGAGCGAGCCGGCCTCGGCTCTGATCTCCCTCGCCCGGAGATGGAGCGACTGGGGTTCTACGTGTGCGTCGCGGATCTCGAGGAAGAGCTGATCCGCGCTCTCGGCGTCGCCTCGGTGGAACAGGTCGTCGACGCCCAGGGAGCCCTTGGCGCCTTCCGCAGCCTCCAGAGGCAGTCCGCGTGGCAGGGCCGGCCGACTGAGGAGCAACTCCGGCGCTTCATGGGCAGCGGCGGCGGACGCAAGATCCGATACGCGCGTCTGCTCGTCGAGGCACTCGATCTTGACCGGGTGCCTCGGCCGCTCGACGCCGTCCTTGCACATGTCTCAGCTTCAGCGACCTTAGGCGCAGGGTTGTGCCCGGACGACGAGCTGGTCGACTGAAATCGATCCAGCCGACCGGCTTCAATGGCGTCCCTGAGCCAAAGGTGGAGGAAACCTTCCACAATGCGAACCGCTCCGTCTCTGTCCGGGGGAAGCAGATCAGCTTGCGGAAGAAGAACCACCGAAAAGGGTAGCGGCTCCGGTTCGCCTACTCATCGCGCTCGCGTCGCAGGCGCTCGTTCTCGTTCGCGAGGGCTGCGGCCTTGCTAGCCGACTTGTTCAGACGCTCGTGCGCCGCCGCATCCCCGGTGAAGATCATGGCGATGCGCGTGTCGTTCTCGATCACAAGCTCGCCGTACGCACGGTCACTGACGCCGGAACCGAGTCGTCCGGGGATGGGACGATCTCGTTGAGCCGCTTCCAGTCGAGTTGACCGTCCGGCAGCGTCGTAACCCGCCAATACTCGATGGGCTTCTTCGTCACCAGGGAAGCCCCTATCGCGAGTCGGCCGAGCGATCTGCCAGGTAACGCTCTCGGATCTCCTGGATTACGCGCCGACGCCCCGCCTCGTCCTCGTACTCCCAAAACGTCCAGCCGTTCGTTTGGTAGTACCGGCGTCCGTCGGACGGCAGACCTTTGACCGCGACTCGTGCGGCTCCTGCGGCTATCGAGAGCGACTTGAACGTCTCCGATCCACAGCGGACGCGACCGTCTGGCTCGATAGTCGCCTCGACCTCGGATCCGAGGTACCTCTTCCGAAGCTCCAGGCCGGGGCGGATCAAGCCTGCGTCGAGCAAGTCCTTGACCGAAACGTCGTACGAGGCAGCAGCAGGACGCGGCGTTCCCGGCTGTTGCTCTTCCTCGTGAGAGCTTTTTTCTTCGGGGGTAGGCGGCGTCGGGAGGACTCGGGGACGCTCGCGCGCGGGAGGCGACGAGTCGAGTTCGGCGGCAGGCAGATCGAGTGTGATTCGCGCTCGCAGCAACGCTGCTTTCACGTCTCCAGCCGTAAGCCCATCGGTCGAGTTCGCCAGTCTCCGCACGAGCCATGCACTTGGCTCTGGCTCGAAAAGGGCTTGGACTGCTCGACGGACTCTCGTGTCAATGGACTGCGCGCGCCAGAGTGCTGCAAGTGATTTGTTGCGAAGCTCGTCCTTCGTCAGCAGGCGAAGGGCATCCTCAGCCTCCGCAGCGTCGCCACTCACGCGAACCGTGCGGAAGAGCTTTTCCTCAACGTCGTGCTCCGAAAGCGCGTTGTAGATCCGGTACTCGTCCCCATCCGTGAGTACGACCCATTCGACACCCGCAACAGCCGCATAGCTGACGATCTGGCTCGCCCATTTGCGATCACTGAGGTTCTCTCCTAGCGCCTTCGCCTCGATGAAGAGCACAGGCTTCCGCTGGAGCAGGAGCGCGTAGTCCACCGGCTTGTCAATCGGCACACCCCGATACTCCAAGTGGACCTCGTCTAAGTCTTCGACGTTCCACCCGAGCGCACGAAGGATGGGCACGATGAGAGTTGCCTTCGTGTTCTGCTCGCCAATCCGCTCGCTGCGGTAGCGCGTTACACGCTCTGTGATCTCTCCGAGGGCGTGCCTGAGCGGACTGTTGGCGCTGCGGTTCTGCGGCGGGTCGGCCATCTGCCCATCGGACTGTAAAGCGATGTGCGGGACAACGACGGCGGAGGCAGGCGCGCGTCAACTCCCTCGACCCCTCTAGGCGCTTCCCGTTCGTCGGCTCGGTCTAGACGGAAGGATGGTGACTCGGCCGAACTGACACCCTTGCGGCTGCCCTCTCGTCTGAACGAGGTGGGCGGATCCTTGACTCGCCTCCGGTTTCTCACGGGGACACCTATACCTCTTGTGAAGGCCGAATCCGCGAGGACCAGCACTAATAGTGGGATCTAATGCTAGACGAATAGCATACGGCGTCGCCACCCAGGGCAACGGTCTAGCTTGAGGCTAGCTTGAGCAGAGGATCCTGGAACAGCTTTTGTCGGTGCTTGAGCAGGAACCCCTGATCCGGGACGCAGTCGAGCAGGCGTTCGCTTCGCTGGAGGCCGACAGGCCGCGCCGCGAGACAGACCTCGCCGCCGTGGGCCACGAGATCCGCCAGACTCAGGCTGCGCTCAACCGCTACCTCGACGCGTTTGAGAAGGGCACCATGCCGGAAGCCGTCTGCGCCCCACGGGTCGAAGAGTTGGGGACGAAGGTCGAAGCGCAGAAGGCACGGCGCGAGGAACTCGCCAGTGCGTAGGCCGAGGCACTGTACGCGCCGTCCGAGGAAGAGCTTGCGATCCTCGCCGCCGATGTCCGCCAGATCATCGAGGACGGCGACACGCGCCAGGTCAAGGCTCTGCTCCAGGCTTACGTGAAGGAGATCACCGTCGCAGGTCGCGACGGGATCTACCCGAGCTTCTTTGTACCGGCGGTTTCACAACCGTCGTTCTCAGTGGAGGCGGCGGGAATCGAACTCGCGAAACGTTCCTGCCGGGGTGGCTCCTGCTCTCGCCTGGCGTCTACGTGGTTCTCAGGGAGTCGGAGCCGCCTGTCGAGTTCCTGAATACGAATCCCGGAGGTCAGTTCAAAGCTCGCGATCCGTCCGTTCCAGTGCAGCTTCTGAAGCTGAAGTGGGTGGAGTCGTGCGTCGTCTATATCGGCAAGGGCAAGAACCTGAGCCGTCGGCTCAAGCAGTACGCGCAGTTCGGATCAGGGAAGCCAACGCCGCACTGGGGCGGGCGGTACGTGTGGCAGCTTCGGGATGCGGAGAGCCTTCTTGTCGCATGGAAGCAAGTTGCGACACCGGACGCGGCCGCATCCGCTGAGGCTTCACTGCTAGCCGCGTTCCGGCGCGCGCACGGTGGCCGCCCGCCATTCGCGAATCTCGTTCAGCCCCGCTCGCTGAGGGTCGCGGCTGGTGCCGGACTCGGAAGCAGCGGTGAGATGGAACGGAGCGGTTCGTCGATGCCCGGCGGAGAGAGCCGGGCGCAGCATCCGCGACACCAACCGTTCCTCCCGGAACAACGGGAGAAACGGCTTGAATAGGCGGGAAAGTGGAGGCGGCGGGAATCGAACCCGCGTCCGCGGACGCACCGGACAGAACCTCTACAAGCGTAGTCTGCGCTTTCGATTCGCCCGGCGGCCGGTTCGCAGACGACCTACCGACGGGCTAGCCATCCTCAAGCGTCACACCTCGGGCGATTGGCTCTCCCTCGGTGCCGAGCCCGAACGTTGGCGCCGCTTACCTGACCTCGGGCCGAGCCAGGAGCGACGTCGCCTACTCTAGGGTTACCTAGGCAGCGATTGCGAGATCGTTCTTCGCATTTGTTCTTTTCCCGGTGGATTTACGAGGCCGACCGGGGACCTCGGCTTGCAGCTCTGCCGGAGAACCGACCACGTCGAAACCAGGTCGCCCCCGTATGTGTGTTGCGCGCATTGTAGCCTCAGCGCGTGGAGATCAGGGAGATCGGCGAGGACGAGCTCGAGGAGCTGATCGGCGTTGTCGCGCTCGCGATGCCGCGCGAGGAGACCGGCGGCGTCAAGGGGCTCAACGACTGGAAGCGGCAGGCCGAAGCCATGATCTGGCTGCTCGCCGAGGAAAAGGGCGACGTCATCGGCGCCGGCTACGCGCTCACCGGCTGGCACACGCCGCCCCACCGTGCCATCGGGAGCGCGCTCGTCGTCCCGGAGCACCGCGGGCACGGAGTCGGCGACGAGCTCCGCGAGACGATCGAGCGCTGGGCCCGGGAGCACGGCGCGACGGAGCTCGACGCGCCCGTCGCCGAGGAAGACGACGGCAGCCTCGCCTGGGCTTCCGCCCGCGGCTACGAGGAGTCCGGCCGCAACTCGCGGATGGTGCTCGACCTGCCCTCGATCGAGACGCCGACCGTCACCCCGCCGCCGGGGATCGAGATCGTCACCTGGGCCGAGCGGCCCGAGCTCGCCGAAGGACTCTGGGAGGTCGCGCGCGAAGCCGGACCGGACATTCCGGGGGAGGAGGAGACGGACGCGGGCACTTTCGAGGAGTGGCTCGATCGCGACATGGGCGGCGCCGAAGACCGGCCCGAGGCGGTCTTCGTCGCTCTCGAAGCTGGTGCAGTGCTCGGCTACGCGAAGCTCTCCTTCTCGGCCGAGCGTACGGATCGCGCCTTCCACGACCTCACCGGCGTCAAGCGAGCGCATCGCGGTCGAGGCATCGCGGCGGCGTTGAAGGCGACCCAGATCGCGTGGGCCAAGGAGAACGGCTACGAGTCGCTCCAGACCTCGAACGAGATGCGCAACGCTCCGATCCGGCACCTGAACGCGAAGCACGGCTACGTGCTCGAGCCTGGCACCGTGATCGTGCGCGGCTCTATCGCCGCGACTTGAGAGCCCGCTCCATCTGCCGCTTCGCGTCCTTCGTCGCAAGATCGCGGCGCTTGTCGAGCCGCTCCTTACCTCGGGCGACCGCAATCTCCAGCTTCACCTTGCCGTCCTTGAAGTAGAGCCGCGTCGGCACGAGGGTCAGACCCTTCTCGCGCACCTTGCCGAGGAGCGTCGAGATCTCGTGCCGCTTGAGCAGCAGCTTGCGGTCGCGGGCCGGCTCGTGGTTCGCGCTGTTGCCCTGCGCGTACACGGCGATCTCGGCTCCGATCAGCCACACCTCGAGCCCGCGGACGTCCGCGTAGGCCTGAGCGAGCGTGACCCGGCCCTCGCGCAGCGACTTGACCTCGGTGCCGGTCAGGACGATCCCGGCCTCGTAGCGCTCGAGCAGCTCGTAGTCGTGCCGCGCACGTCGATTTTCCGCAATCTGCTTGGTTCCCGTGGGCCTGGCCATCCGGGGGATTGTAGGTAGCGTCCGCCGCGTGCCCGCCGAGACCGCGCTCGCCTTTATCGCCTCCTCGTACGGGATCCTGATGGCGATCTCGCCGCTCCTCCAGATCCGCGCGATCCTCCGCCATCAGAGCTCGCACGGCGTCTCGGCCGCCTATCAGGGGGTACTCCTCGTCGGCTTCGGGCTCTGGTTCTCCTACGGGATCGCGAGCGACAACTGGGCGATCATCGTCCCGAACGCATTCGCGATCGTCGTCTCGGCGGTGACGATCGCCGTCACGCGGCGCTTCCGCGTGCCCGTGCTCTAGCGACGGCCGGCGAAGCAGCGGTCGCAGAGCGGGAACCAGGGGGCGCAGCTCTGGCCGCACGAGCGGCAGCGGCCGACGGTTGGCGAGCGAACCTCGGCGGCGAGCCTCGCGCTGACGCGATCGGATGCTGCCTGCTCGAGCGCGGCCGCCTTCTCGATCGTGACCCCGCCGACTTCCGGGTACTGGAGGGCGAACCAGCGCAGGATGCTCGCGGTGCGCGCCGCCTGCTCGGCGTCCTCGAGCGACGATTCGCGCAGCCGTCCCGTATCGAGCAGATAGGTGAGGATCGGCCGCTGCGCCCGGTCGCCGGCGACCGCGAGCGCGAGCGTCGCCAGCAGCTCGAGGTTGTCCTCGTCGACCGGCGCGTTCACGAGCTTCCACGTCTGCTCGAGCGCGAGCTTCCTCCCCCGCTCCCGGAGTCGACGCTGCACGGTATCGAGCCGATTCAGGAGCGGGCCGATCGACTCGACCGAGAGCCAGCCCTCGGTCGCCCACTGCCGCAGCGCGGCGGTGTGCCACGCGCGGAGGGCGGCCGCGAGCTGCGCCGGATTCTCTATCGGCAGATCCTCGAGGCGCGGCCGGATCCGCGCCGTGTCGACGACCCGGTAGCCGAAGTGACCGCCCGGGAGCTCGATGTGCGGGACGAGCGCCGACTCGACGATCTTCGCCTCGGCCTGGGCCCAGACGATCCCGGTCAGGACGCCGACGTGGCCGCGCTCTACGAGCCCGAAGCGGCCGGCGCGGCCAGCGATCTGGGCGATCTCCCAGGAGTGGAGATCCCGACGCTCGACCCCGTCGAACTTCGTCGTCTCGGCAAAAAGGAGCGTCTCGCAGGGCAGGTTGACGCCGTGGCCGAGCACGTCTGTGGACGCGCAGAAATCGGCCTCGCCGTTCAGGAAGCGGTCGATCTCGACTCGGCGCGAGGCGAGCGGCATCGCGCCGTAGAGAACCGCGACTCGCCCTGCGTGACGGCGGTTCAGCTCGCCGGCGAGCGCGAGCACGGCGCGGCGGCTGAAGGCGACGACGACGGTGCCGGGCCGCAGCGCGTTGAAGGCCACCTCTCCGGTCCAGTCGAGCGGCGCCTTGCGCTCGAAGAAGCGGATCTCGGCCTCGGGAAAGGCATTCTGGACGAGCGGAAGCGCCTCGACTGCCCCGAGCAGGAGGATGTGGCGGTACTCGCCGGCTAGGAGGAGCCGCGTCCAGGCGGAGCCGCGCTCCTCGTCCTCGGCCCACTGGATCTCGTCGAGCACGAGCACCTCGCCCCGCAGTGGCGCCATCTCGGCGGTGCAGCAGATGATCGGCGCCTCCTCGTTGACCCGCTCCTCGCCGGTGATGAGGCCGACGCGCTCGGCGCCGAGCTGCGCCGAGAGCTTGCGATGCGCCTCCTGGGCGAGCATCCGCAGCGGCGCGGCAAAGATGCCGCGGCCGGACTCGGCGAGGAACTCGAGCGCCGCGTGCGTCTTGCCGGAGTTCGTCGGGCCGAGATGGGCGACGACCGTCTCCGGCTCGACGGCGCGCGTCGGAAGCCGGATCTCCGGCTCGGCGAGGCGCGGAACGTGGCGTTCGTGGCGCGCCCGCCGCTGGGCGCGACCCGGCCGCTTCTGGCGACCGCCGCGGTGCTCCCGGCGGGAAGCCAAGCTCAGACGTTCAGGAAGCGGCGGATGGTCAAGCCGGAGCCAACCGCGCCGACCGTGATCCCGACGAGGAGGATGATCGCCGAGACGTAGACGAACGGCCACGCCTGGATGTCGGAGCTCGTGCTCAGCCGGTTCGTGATCGCGGGCAGGGCCGCCTCCTTCGCGAGGAGCAGCA
>JACCRW010000024.1 GCA_013813345.1 Actinomycetota bacterium | reverse complement strand
AGGAGCGCGGCGCCGACGACGAAGATCCCGATGTAGAGCAGGATGAAGCTCATGACTGCGCGGAGCGTCCGCTCGTCGACGACGCGCCGGTTCAGCCGCACCGGCAGGACGACCTCCGGGTGCACGGTCTGGTCGAGCTCGCGGCGCAGGATCTTGCCGAGCAGGAGGTGCCGGACGACCTTGACCGAGCCGGACGTCGAGCCCGCCGAGCCGCCGACGAACATCAATCCGACGAGCGTCATCGAGGCCAGGACGGGCCAGGTGGCGAAGTCGGTGCTCGCGAAGCCGGTCGTCGTCATGATCGAGACCGCCTGGAAGACGGCGTGGCGGACGCCGGCCTCGCCGGTCGCGATCCCATCCGCCAAGAGCTGAATCCCGATCACGAGCGAGCCGAGCGCGAGCACGCCGACGTAGAGCCGGAACTCCTCGTCGCGGGTGAAGACGTGCGGGCGCCGCCGGACGAATGCCTGGTACATGAGCGCGAAGTTGGCCCCTGCGAGGATCATGAAGAGGATGATCGTCCACTGCGACGCGGCCGAGAACTCCTCGAGCGATGTCAGCCGGGTGCCGAAGCCCCCGGTCGGCAGCGTCGTCAGCGCGTGCGCGACGGACTCGAAGAGCGTCATCTCGTCGTCGGCGCCCGAGAGGCCGAACCCGGTGAGGATCGCGATCAGCGCGATCGTGAGACCGAGATAGAGCCACCAGACGCGGCGAGCCGTGTCGGCGATCCGCGTGCTCAGGCTCTCGATCTCCGGTCCGGGCATCTCCGACTCGAGCAACTGGCGGCCCCCGACCCGCAGGCGCGGGAGGACCGCGAGCGCGAGGACGACGATCCCGATCCCGCCGAGCCACTGCGTGAACTGGCGCCAGATCAGGAGCGAGCGAGACAGCTCCTCCACGTTCGTGAGCACGCTCGCGCCGGTCGTCGTGAAGCCCGACATCGACTCGAAGTAGGCGTCGAGCGGCCGGTCGAGCTGCGGGTCGCCGGAGAGGAGGAAGGGGAGGGCGCCGAGCGCCGCGGCGACGAGCCACGTCAGCGAGATCACGAGGAAGCCCTCCCGCGTACCGAGCCGAGTCCGGCCGCGCGTCGCCCGCTCGAGCGCGAGGCTCGCGCCGCCGCCGATCGCGCCTGCGCCGAGGAAGGGCCAGGGAGTCTCGCCGTAGCCGAGGGCGACCGCGGTCGGCACGAGCGTCGTCAGGCTGAGGTACTTCGTGAGCGTGGCGACCACGTGGAGCGCGCTGCGCACGTCGACGGCCAGGCGCCGCGGCCTCCGTGTGTGCCGCGGCCTCGAGGCACGCCGCAGACCCGGAGTGGTCGTCACAGGGCCTGCTCGACCTCGGTCACGCGCCTCGACTCGGTGAAGATGATCGCTCGATCTCCAGCTCTCAGTACGTCATCCCGACGCGGAAAGATCGCCTGGCCGTTCCGGACGATGGCCCCGATCAGCGCGCCGCGGATCGGCATCTCCCCGAACGACTTGCCGACGTACTCGCTTCCCGCGCGGGTCGTGATGTCGAGAACCTCGAAGCGATCGCCCTCGAGCATCGCCACCTGCTGCGTCCGCGGATCGTGCGCGAACCGGACGATCTCCTCGGCTGTGACCTGGCGCGGGTTCACGGTCACGTCGATGCCCGCGCGCTCGAAGACCTCGATCGCATGGGCGTCGTGGACGATCGCGATCGTGAAGCGAATGCCGTGCAGCTTCGCGAGCGTGGCGGCGTAGTGGTTCTTCATATCGTCCCGCATCGCGAAGATCGCGACCTGGGCGTCGCCGACCCGCTCGCGCTCGAGGAAGTCAGGATCCAGCCCGGTCGCGTTGAAGACGCGCGCGCCCTGGAGCTCGTCGGCCACGATGCGGGCCCGCTCGCGATCGGCCTCGATCAGCCGCACCCCGATTCCCTGCTCGAGCAGGAGCCGTGCGATCGCGGTCCCGGCGCGGCCGGCCCCGAAGACGACGACGTCGCGGACCTTGCCGGAACCGGGAGCGATCAGCTCGCTCCAGGCAAGCGCAGCCTGCGGCGAGCCGATCACGACGATCCGGTCGCCGGAATCGATCACCGCATCGCCGCCCGGGAGGATCATCTCCTCGCCACGGATGATGCTCGCGATCTTCGAGTCGCGCGGCAGCTTTGCGTCACGCAGGGGTACGCCGACGAGCTGGGAGCTCGAGCCCGGCTGGATGTCGAACTCGACGAGCTGGACCTGGCCGTCGGCGAAGACGTCGGTCTGGCGCGCTGCGGGCACGCCGATCGTCCGCGAGATCGCATGTGCAGTCTCGAGCTCGGACGAGACGATGAAGTCGACGTCGAGCTGACCCTCCCGCCAGACCTCGAGGTACTCGGGGTTCGTCGTCCGCACGACCGTCGTCGTGTGGGAGCTGCACGCCTTGGTGATCATCGCGGAGACGATGTTCGCCTCGTCGCGCGAGGTGCACGCGATCAGCAGATCCGCCTCCGAGACCCCTGCACCGGCGAGCACGCGCCTGCTGGCACCGTTGCCCTCGATCGTGGAGACGTCGTACCGGCTCGAGAGAGCCTGGAGCCGCGACGCGTCGAGGTCGAAGACGGTCAGCTCGTGCTCTTCGTGGAGCGCCTGGACGATGGTCGCGCCGACCTGGCCGGCGCCGATCAGGAAGATCTTCACACGTGGACATTACTTCGCTGGCTATCGTGATCGCATGCGGCCGTTGCTGGTTCTCCTCTGCCTCTGCGTGCTCGGAATCGCCTGCTCCTCCGAGGCCGCGTCCGACGAGAGCGGCTCGGCGGAGAGCGCGCAGGCCGGGAGCCCGCAGGCGCCGCGGCAGATCGGGCGAGCGGCGTTCCGCCCGCGCGCTCTCGTCAGCGGCCTCGCCAGTCCGACACACGCGGTCGGCATCAAGGGAGAGCCGAGGCGCCTGTACATCGTCGAGCAGCAAGGGCGGATCCGCGTCTTCGAGAGCGGACGCATGCGGGCGGCGCCGTTCCTGGACGTGCGCTTCCTGGTCTCGGCGGGCGGGGAGCGCGGCCTGCTCTCCGTCGCTTTCCATCCCGAGTACGCCGAGAACCGGCTCCTCTACGTCAACTACACGGATCGGGATGGGCACACGAACGTCGTCGAGTACCGCTCGAACGGGGCGCGCGCGATTCCGAGCAGCGCCCGGCGACTGCTCTTCATCCGGCAGCCCTATTCGAATCACAACGGCGGCCAGCTCGTCTTCGGGCCGAACGGGCGCCTCTACGTCGGCATGGGCGACGGCGGCTCGGGTGGCGATCCGCAGAACCGCGCCCAGAACATGCAGTCGCTGTTCGGCAAGCTGCTCTCGATCGACGTCGTCACGAAGGGAGTTCGGATCGAGGGTCTCGGGTTGCGCAATCCCTGGCGCTTCTCGTTCGACCGGTCGACCGGCGATCTCCTGATCGGCGACGTCGGCCAGCACGAGGTCGAGGAGATCAACTTCACGGCGAAGTCGAGCCCGGGTCTCGAGAACTACGGCTGGGACGTCTTCGAAGGCCCCACCAAATTCGAGGACAAGCCGCTCGGCCCCGGCAAGCTCGTTCAGCCCATCGCGGAGTACTCGCATCGGGAGGGTTGCTCCGTCACGGGCGGCCATGTCTACCGCGGCTCGAACAAGGCGCTGCGGGGCCGTTACATCTACGGCGACTTCTGCAGCGGGATCGTCTGGAGCATCAAGCTCACCGACGGGAAAGCGAACGACCTGCGCCGAGAGGACTTCAGGATCCCGCAGCTGACGTCGTTCGCCGAAGACGGCGCCGGCGAGCTCTACGCCATCTCCGGCGGCGGCACGCTCTCGCGGCTCACGCCCTGAACTGGATCTGCCGTACGTGCGCGGCCCAATTCGCGGAGAGCGCGGAGCCGCCCGAGCGCTGTCCGATCTGCGAGGACGAGCGCCAGTACGTCGGGCTCTCCGGCCAGCGCTGGACGACGATGGCCCACCTTGCGTGCGATCACCGCTGCGAGGTACGCGACGACGCCGGGATGCTCGGGATCGGCGTCGAGCCCTCGATTGCGATCGGGCAGAGAATGCTGTTGCTGGAGACGGGGGAGGGCAACGTCCTCTGGGACATGATCCCGCTCGTCGACGACGCGGCGCTCGAAGCGGTGCGGGCTCGCGGCGAGGTGCGGGCGATCGCGATCTCCCATCCGCACTACTACTCCGGGATGGTCGAGTGGTCGCGCGCGCTGGGAGGCGTTCCGATCCTCCTCCACGAGGCCGATCGCGAGTGGATCATGCGCCCGGATCGGGCGATCGAGCTCTGGTCCGGTGAGACGAGGGAGCTCTTCGGTGGCGCCACGTTGCTTCGGCTGGGCGGCCACTTCGCGGGCGGGACCGTGCTCCATCACGGCGCGACGCTGTTCGCGGGCGACATCGTCCAGGTGATCCCGGATCGGCGCTTCGTCGGCTTCATGTGGAGCTACCCGAACCTGATCCCGCTGCCGGTGGCAGAGGTCGAGCGGATCGCCGCCGCGCTCGAGCCGTGGCGCTTCGAGCGGATCGTCGGCGCCTGGTGGGAGCGGATCGTCGAGCGCGACGGCAACGGGGTCGTCCGCCGCTCGGCCGAGCGCTACGCCGCCGCGCTAGCCAAGTAACAGTCTGTTACTTGGCACGGCGCACGCGCGGGCTCTGGCCCAGCGCGGCGTAGGCGAGCGCGTTCAGCGACTCGTTCAGGTTGCGCAGCTCACGGGCCACCAGGTTGAAGCCCTCCGCCGTCTCGTTCGTGCGGTTGAAGCGCGCCAGCTCTTCCGTGATCCGGTCGAGCCGGGCCAGAATCGCGTCGAACTGCCGATCGGGCATCTCCCTGGCATCCATGCGGAGAGAATCTAGCGGTCGCGACGACGGTCGAGGCTCCGCCAGGCGAGAACGCCGGCCGCGACGCCGACTGCGTCGATCAGGACGTCGAGCGGCGCCCCGCGGCGACCGGGGACGAAATGCTGGTGCAGCTCATCCGAGACGGCGTAGGCGATCCCGGCCGCGAGCGCCGGCAGCTCGCTTCGGAGTGCGCGCAGGAGCAGCGCGCCGAGGATCGCGTACTCGGCCGCGTGCGCCAGCTTCCGGAGCACGAGATCCCAGCCGCCGAGCCCCGTGCCGAGGTCAGGGATGGACGAGAACGCGAAGATCACGGCCGCCCAGGCAACGACCGGCATGAAGCGGGCGAGGGGCAACGCCACCCGTCAATCGTATGGGCACGATGATAGGCTCGCCCGCACACAACAGAGCACGGTGAGGGAACCCGGTGCAAGTCCGGGACGGTCCCGCCGCTGTGAGGGGAGATGCCCTGCGCGGAACGCCACTGGCCGAGAGGCTGGGAAGGCCGCACAGGGGGAGCCCCGAGTCAGAAGACCTGCCGCGCTCTCCATCCCGAACCCCTCGCGGAAGGAGGATTCGTGCGCAGACCGCTCGTTCTGCTCTCGCTGCTGCTGTTGGCAGCCATGCTCGCCTCAGGAGCCCTCGCGGCGAATGTCAAGATCCGGGTCGAAGGCAGGACCCAGACGATCTTCGGTGCCGCCCAGCCGGGAATCCAGGCCGGCAACGCGCTCCAGGCGCTCGACGTCGCCAGCACAGCCGGCGAGTTCCACTACGGCCTGACGGCGGGGTCGTTCGGCGACTACGTCAGCCAGATCGGCAAGTACGCCGCCGGCGGCTCGGCGGGCTGGGTCTTCAAGGTGAACGGGGTCTCGCCGCCCGTCGGCGCCGACAAGGTCGTGCTCGCCGACGGCGACGTCGTCCTCTGGTACTACGCCACGTTCGGGCCGACCGGGGGGCCGCCGACGCTCGAGCTGCAGCGGCTCCCGGCCAACTGCTACCTCGTCCAGTCGGTGAACGACAGCGGTAAGCGGACGCGGGCTGCCGGAGCGACGCTGACGGTCGACGGCAAGCGCTTCCAGACCCGCGAGGGCCGAGCCTGCATCGGTCGTCACGCAGGGCTCGTGCGAGCGGTCGCCTCGGGCGCGGTTCGCTCGAACGCGGTGCGGTGACGCGGCTTGCGTCGCTGCTCGTTCTCCTTTTCCTCGCCGGCTGCGGTGGCGCCGGCGAGGAGGAGGGTACGGCGCAGCTCTGGGTCACTCGCGACCGCGGTGCGACCGTGCTCGTCGAGGCCGAGGTCGCAGCGGGGCAGACGCTGATGCGGGCGCTCGCGGACGAAGCCGAGGTCGAGACGCGCTACGGCGGGCGCTTCCTCCAGTCCCTGAACGGGATCGCGGGCAGCAGCGGGGGGCAGCGCGATTGGTTCTGGTTCGTGAACGGCTACGAGGGGGACCGGAGCGCTGCCGAGTACAGGCTGCGCGACGGCGACGTCGCGTGGTGGGATTACCGCGCCTGGGAGCGGGAGGGAGAGGCGCGCGTCGTCGTCGGCGCCTTCCCGGAGCCTTTCCTGCACGGCTACGAAGGCAAGACGCGGACGGCGGTCGTCCGGTACGACGCGGCCTCGGCGCGTCGGGCCGCGGAGCTTGGCGCGATCGTCGAGGCCGAGTCGGTCGCGCGGTTGGGAACGCCCGTTCCGGCGGGCGCGAACCTCGTCGAGGTGCGGAGCGGGCTGCCGAGAATGACGGCCGAGCTGGCGGGAGAGTCGGCCGGCGATCCGGTTCGCTTCGTGATCAGCGGTACCTCCATCCCCTTCGAGCACCGCTACGAGGTTCCATGAGCCCAGGTTTTCTGAGTCCGGCGCCCGCCGCCGCGTTGCTCGCCGCCGCCGGCACGACGGCGCTCCTCGCCGACCGGCTCTGGGCGATCGCCGCGATTGCCGTCGCGCTGCTCGCGATCTGCCTCCGGGCGCCCGCCGAGCGGCGGTGGATCTACCTCTTCGGTGCGCTCTCCACCGGGCTCGGCGTGCTCGTCTTCTCGCCGTTCCTCTGGTCGAGCCCCGAGGGGAGGCTGCTCTGGGAGGGGCCGACGATTCCGGTGCTCGGCCCGCTCGACGTCACGACGGTCGAGTTGTACGAGGCTGCGCTGAACGCGCTGCGGCTCTCGGCGCTCGCGCTCGCCTTCTCGGCCTACGCGCTCCTACTCGACCACGATCGGCTCGTGGCCGCTGCCGGTTTCGCTCGCCGCTCGGCGCTCGCGGTCGCGCTCGCGACCCGGCTCGTCCCCTCGCTAGAGCGGGATGCGGCCGGCCTTGCCGACGCGGTGCGCGGCCGCGGGATCAGGCTCGAGGGCGCGCGCGGCTACGCGACGCTGCTCTCGCCGCTCGTTGCAGGCT
>JACCRW010000008.1 GCA_013813345.1 Actinomycetota bacterium | reverse complement strand
GACCTCTCGACCGGGCGGACGCTGCGCGGCACTTTCGCGGCGGGAACGCGCTGTCCCACGCTGCTGGCGGATGACTCGCGTGGCTAGCCGCTTCTGCGTCACAGCGCTCGCCGCGCTGGCCCTCGCGCTACCGGCGAGCGGCGGCGGGGAGGCGCGTTACGGCCTCAGCGGCTCGCAGGCCGATGCGACGCTCTCGCAGGTCGATCCGGCCACGTTGCGTCCCGTCGGCCGGCCGCTCCGGGTGGGTGTCTTCAATGCGGATCGTGCGTTCTCGCCCGATCGATCGACGCTTGCGCTCGTCTCGCAGGAACGCCCCGTACTACGTTTCGTCGATCTCGGCGGGATGCGCACGACCGGGCAGGTGACGCTTGCGGATGAAGGAGAAGTGCAGTGGCTGCGCTGGACGCCCAGCGGCCTCGTCGCGCTCGTCGATCTGGCCCGCGGCTCGAAGCTGGTCTGGCTCGATCCATCGACGCGAAAGGTCACCCGCACTCTGCGCTACCGCGGTGAGCTCGTCGATCCGCGCCTCGCGAGTGGCCGGATCGTCGCTGTCGAATGGCCCTCGGGACGCGTCGGCCCGGTCCGCCTGAACGTGATCGACGCCGACGGCCAAGCTCGCTCGACCCGCGTCGATCGAATCGCGGGCGGCTGGCAGCGCCGCGGCAAAGAGGTCGTCCGGATGGCCGAGCCGGGCCTCGCCGTCGCCTCGGACGGCGAGCGGGCGTGGCTCGCCGACCGTGACGGCGAGATCTGCGCGGTCGAGCTCGATTCGCTCGCCGTCCACTGCAACGCCGTCCGTACCCTGGCGAAGAACGGGAGCCCGTGGTCGCGGCGCCAGCTCAAGGTCGTCGCGCCCGGCACGCTGGCGCTCTCCGGCTGGGAGAAGCTGACGGCCGGCCCACGAGCCGCGCGACCGATCGGCCTCTGGCTCGTCGACACGAGCACGTGGGAAAGACGCCTGCTCGACCGCGAGATCGACTCGTTCCGCGCCGCGGCGGGCGTCGTCGTGGGCGTCCGCCGCAACGGCGTGACGGCCTACGGCAGCGACGGCGCCAGGCGCTATGGACTCGAAGAACCGCTTCAGCTCGGCGTGCTCACGACGACCGGCCCGTACCTCTACGTTCCTCGCACCGACGGACGCACCGTCGTCGCCGACCTCGCGAGCGGACGCGTGCTCCGGCGAGTCGCCGCGCGCGTCCAGCCCTTCCAGGACGTCGATACCTGGTAGCGGGCGCCGGGCCTGGCGACGATCCCCGCAACTACAATCGGAGCGTGGAACGCAAGCTCGCGACCGTCCTCTTCGTCGACCTCGTCGGCTCGACCGAATTCGTCTCCTCGCGCGACCCGGAGGTCGTCCGGCGGCGCGTGAACTCGTTCTTCGAGCACGTCTCGACGTGCATCACCCGGCACGGCGGGATCGTGGAGAAGTTCGCCGGCGACGCCGTGATGGCCGCGTTCGGCGTGCCGCAGGCGCACGAAGACGATGCCGAGCGCGCCGTCCGCGCTGCCGAGGCGATCATGGACTCCGTGCACGGGCTCGGGCTCGAGGCGCGGATCGGGATCGAGTCGGGCGAGGTCGTCGCGGACGAGTCGGAGTCGACGTTCGCGACGGGCGAGGCGGTCAACGTCGCCGCCCGGCTTCAGCAGCTCGCCCAGCCCGGCGAGACTCTGATCGGGCCGTTCGCCTACCGGTTGACGCTCTCGCGCGTCGAGACCGAGGATTGCGGCATCCTCGACCTGAAGGGCTTCGGGACTCCGCTCCCCGTCTTCCGGCTGCTGCGCGTGCTCGACTCGGCCGACCGGCCGGCGAGCGTCTCCGCGCCGTTCGTCGGCCGCGAGTTCGAGCTCGAGCTGCTCCACACGACGTTCGCGCGCACCGCGCGCGACCGCCGCGCCCACCTGTTCACGATCTACGGCGAGCCGGGGGTCGGCAAGAGTCGCCTCGTACGCGAGTTCGCTGCGGGCGTCGAGGGCGCGACCGTCCTCGCCGGCCGCTCCCTGCCCTACGGCGAGGGGATCACCTACTGGCCGATCGCCGAGATGGTCAAGGTCGCGGCCGGGATCACGGACGACGACCCGGTTCAGGAGGCGGTCGCGAAGCTCCAGGCCGCCTGCGGCGACGACGCAGTGGCCGATCTGCTCGCGCTCGCGGTCGGCGTGCTCGAGGGGATCGAGGCCGAGCGCAGCCAGCAGGAGATCGCCTGGGCGGCGCGCGAGTGGGCTGCCGAGCTCGCGTCCGCGCAGCCGCTGATCCTCGTCTTCGAGGATGTCCACTGGGCCGAGGATTCGCTCCTCGAGCTCGTCGAGCATCTCGCCGAGCGGGTGAGGGATGCACCGCTCCTGATCGTCTGCCTCGCGCGGCCGGAGCTGCTCGACCTCCGTCCCGGTTGGGGCGGCGGGCGAGTCCGCGCCACCGCGATCGAGCTCGAGCCGCTGCCGCCGCTCGAGAGCGAGGCGCTCGTGGATGCGCTCCTCGCGGAACGCGAGCTCTCCGCCACCGATCGCCGCTCCTTGCTCGAGAAGACCGAGGGCAACCCGCTCTTCGTCGAGGAGACGATCAGGATGCTGCTCGAGGGCGGCACCTCGGCGAAGCGGATCCCGGACACGCTCCAGGCGATGATCGCGGCAAGGATCGATCGGCTCCCACGTGCCGAGAAGACGTTGCTCCAGCGCGCCTCGGTGATCGGCCGGATCTTCTGGGAAGGCGCGCTCTCGCGGCTCGCGCCTGAGCTCGAGGAGCTCGAGCCGGTGCTCGACGACCTGCTCCAGCGGGATTTCCTCACCCGGGAGAGTCGCTCCACGATCTCGGGCGAGGCGGCGTTTCGGTTCAAGCACGTCCTGATCCGCGACGTCGCCTACTCCGGGCTGACGAAGGGCGCACGAGCCGAGCTGCACCAGGCGGCCGCCCTCTGGATCGGAGAGCGGGCCGGGGAGGAGCTGCTCGAGATTCGCGCCTACCACCTCGACCAGGCGGCGACTCTGCTCGGTGAGCTCGACGGGACCGTGCCCGCGGAGCTCGCGACCGAGGCGGCGGCGACGCTCGAGGCCGCCGGCCGGCGCGCGCTCGCCCGCGAGGCCAATCGCGCCGCGCGTCGCGTGCTCGTGCGTGCAGTCGAGCTCGAGCCGACGCTGCACCGCCGCTTCCTCGCCGCGCGCGCTGCCCGTCGGATCGCCGATCTGCCGGCGCAGGCGGCGGAGATGGAGCGGGTCTTCGCCGACGCGACCGAGGCGGGCGAACGGCGATTGCAGGGGCTCGCACTCACAGCCCTCGCTGAGAACGCGCTGATGCGAGACGCCGATCTTCCCCGCGGACGCGAGCTGGTCGAGCAAGCGCTCGTCCTCCTCGAGGACGGGAAGCCCGAGGATCGCTACGAGGCGCTCTCGATGCGGGCTCGGATCGGCTGGTGGCTCGGGGATCTGGACGACGACGAGCGCTGGAACGGCAAGGCGCTCGAGGTTGCGCGCGAGATCGGCCGCAAGGATCTCGAGGCGAACGCCGTCGACGAGCTTGCGAGCGCGGCGATCGCGAGGCTAGATCTCGACCGCGCCGGCCGGCTCGTCGCCGAGGCGCTCGAGCTCGCGGAGGAGAGCGGCAACATCACGGCGCTCGGCTGGGCGCTCGTCTCGCAGGCTCGCATCGACGCGTTGCGGGGTCGCGCCGACGAGGCTGCGGGAGAGCTCGACCGAGCGGAGGAGCTCTTCTCCCAGTCCGGCAATGCCTGGGCGCTCGCCCGCGTCAGCAACCACTTCGGCTGGGTCGAGCGCCGCCGCGGCGACCTCGCCGCCGCCGACCGGCGCTTCCGCGACGCGATCCGGATCCTGCAGCCGCTCGAAGATCGCGGCACTCTCTGCGAGAGCCAGCGCGGGCTGGCGCAGGTGCTCGTCGCGACCGGGAAGCTCGACGAAGCTGAGCGCTACGCCCTCGAAGCGCGCGAGACGGTCGGCCCGCACGACACGATCTCCCGTGCGACGACCCGGATGGCGCTCGGGTTGGTCCGCGCGGCGCAGGGCCGTGACGAGGAAGCGGAGTCGCTGCTGCGCGAAGGCGTCGAGGTGATCGAGGGCAAGGATCTCTGGCTGATCCGCCGCGAGCTCGTGCTCGCGCTGGCCGGCTTCCTCCGCGAGCGCGGCCGGGTCGAAGAGGCCGAGGAGTACGAGGCCGAGCTAGCCGGCTACGACGCCGCGCTGATCCCCGCCTGACGGGGATTTGATCGCCCGCCCACGGCTCTTAGCAGGGGGAACCTTGGATCAGGCCGAGGGCTCGGGCCTGTCGTCCGGTCGGTCCGAGAGACTTGATAGATGGATACAGCCTCCGACGACGTCCGGATAGTCGAGATCGTTGCGGGTGCCCTCCTTGCCACGTGGATCGGCGCCTGGCTATGGGTTGCCAAGTTGACGATCCTGAGCTACATCCGGTGGGTCTGGCACGGCGTCACCAAGGTCCGACCGGATCGGGTCGCCGGAGCCGGCCGCTGGGTTACCTACAGCTTCGAGGTTGTAGCGACGACGGGCTGGAAGCTGTGCCTGGCTCCCTATCTCGTCCTGCTCGTCTTCTTTGTCGTTCCCGTCGCGCTTAGTGTTGCTTCGATCCACGTCGCCGCTGCGGTCATCACCACAGTTCCATAGCTGCCGGAGCTCCAGAGGTAGAGGTGGGTTCGACTCTGGACAGCCATGGTCAGCCGACCCGCTCGACGAGCGCCGCTCGGATCGCCTGCGACGAGGCCTCGTCCGGCGACTCTGAGATCACGGTCGCCGGGCGGTCGAACCGCCGGAGCGCCTCGGCGAGCGGCTCGGCGCGAAGCGTTCCCTCGCCGTAGGGCAGGTGCTTCGTCTCGTTCCGGTTCGCGTAGGCGATGTCCGAGAAGTGGATGTGGAAGGGCTCGCCGGCCCCGAGTACCGCATCGGCCGACTCCAGCACCGCGGCGAACGCCTCGACCTCCGTGAAGGCGCCGTCGCTCGTCGCGTGCATGTGGGCGAAGTCGATTACGGGGCGAACCCAGCTCACGCGTGACGCGACCTCGAGCACGTCGTCGATCGAGCCCAGCTCGCTGACGCGGCCCATCACCTCGATCCCGAACGCGACCCCGCGATCCTTCGCCTCCAGCCGCGTGCGCAGTTCGCCGAGCCACGCGACGACGTCGTCGAGCGTTGCCTGCCGATCGCGCCCGAGCCAGAAGCCGGGATGGATCACGATGACCTCCGCGCCGCAGGCGGCCGCGAGACCGGCGCTGCGATCGAGGGCGCCGAGCGCCATCTTCGCCTTCTTCGCGTCCGGATGACCCGGGAACGCGAAGAGCGGCGCATGGACGGAAAGCGCAATGTCGTGCTCCCGCGCGAGCTCGCCGAGCCGCTCGGCCGCCGGATAGTCGAGCCAGAAGCCGCTCTCGAAATCGAGTTCGCAGGCGCTGTAGCCGCGCTCGAGCAGGATCCGGAGCGCCTCCTCGGGCGACTCTCTGGAAGGCCAGCGCGCCGGCCCGAAGCGAATCGCACCCATCTCACTGAACCTAGCGCCTCCGCGGCGCGCAGTGTCGTCCGACGCAGGTCCTACCCTTTTCGACATGACCGACCGCCCCTCACGCATCGACCTGCTCGAGCTGGACATCGATCTCCGGCTCGCCGATCTCTGGCGCGAGGCGTCCGAGGTGGGCGAGTGGAACCTCGAGGTAATGGCCGCGTTCATCCGCGCCGCCTATGGCAAGGGCTACTGCGATGCGCTCACCGAGGACGATCCCGGCTCGCTCTGCCACGATCACGGCTACCGGATCCCCGGGCGCCGCGAACCGGCGCCTGGCACCGTCTAGCCACGGTACGATCCCGGCGTGGCACGCAAGCGGAGTCCTGCGCGGCTCGTGATCGCGCTGTCGGTCGCGGCGGCGCTCGCGGTCTTCCTCCTCTACGCATCCGTCGCCGGCGGCGGCACCCCCTCGTTGGCGCCGAGCGAGCTCGACGGCCGGACCGGGAAGGTCGCGCTCGCCGGCAAGGTCGTCGGCCGGATCACGGGTGACGCCCACGCGAACGGGCTCAGGTTCGTCCTCCGGGACGTTGAGGGGAAGGCGACCGTGCCGGTGGTCTACAAGGGCTCGGTACCGGATCTCTTCCGCGTCGGTCGTGACATCCACGTCGAGGGAAGCCTCCGCAACGGGACGTTCGTCGCCCTCCCGGACACGCTCGTGACGAAGTGCCCCTCCAAGTACGCCCCCGAGTAGATGCCTGAGCTCGGCCGTGCCGCGCTCGTTGCCACGCTCGGACTCGTACTCTACGCGCTCGTCGCGGGCGCCTACGCAGCCTGGCGGCGGAAACGGCGACTTGCGCTCTCGGCCCAGAACGCCCTCCTCGCCGCCTTCGGGACGACGCTCGTCGCCTCGCTCGTCCTCGTCGCCGCTCTGATCCGGCACGACTTCTCGTTCGTCTATGTCGCCGATCACACGAGCCGCGAGCTCCCGACCGGCTACACGATCTCCGCGTTTTGGGGCGGGCAGGAAGGATCGCTCCTGCTCTGGCTCCTACTGCTCACGGGCTACGCCGCCGCAGCCGTCCTGCTGAACCGGCGAAGCGCCCGCGATCTTGTCGTCTGGGTCGTGCCTGTCCTCGGCGCGGTCGCGCTCTTCTTCGCGTTTCTCGTCGTCGTGGTCGCCACCCCGTTTGCGACGCAGACCACCCCGGCCGACGGCGCCGGCCTCAATCCGAGCCTCCAGAACCCGTACATGATGGCCCACCCGCCGCTGCTCTACCTCGGCTTCGTCGGGCTGACGGTGCCGTTCGCCTTCGCGATGGGCGCACTGCTCGCGCGCCGAGCCGACGAGCGCTGGATCGTCGCCACGCGCCGCTGGACGCTCGTCGCCTGGACGGCGCTCGGGATCGGGCAGCTCCTTGGAGCGCATTGGGCCTACGAGGAGGTCGGCTGGGGCGGCTACTACGCCTGGGATCCGGTTGAGAACGCGGCCCTGATGCCCTGGCTCGCCGCCACCGCGTTCCTCCACTCAGTGATGATCCAGGAGAAGCGCGGGATGCTGCGGATCTGGAACGTGCTGCTCGTGATCCTCGCGTTCTCGCTCTCGATCTTCGGGACGTTCCTGACCCGCTCGGGGATTCTCAGCTCGATCCACTCCTTCACGCAGAGCTCGATCGGCGCGTGGTTCCTCGGCTTCCTCACGCTCGTCGTCGGCGGTTCGCTCGCGCTGCTCTTCTCGCGGCTGCCGTCGCTGCGCACGCGCACCCGCCTCGAGTCGCTCGTCTCGCGCGAGGCGACGTTCCTCTACAACAACCTCCTGCTCGTGGCGCTGACGCTGACGATCCTCTGGGGTGTCGTCTACCCGATCCTCTCGGAGGCCGTGCGC
>JACCRW010000434.1 GCA_013813345.1 Actinomycetota bacterium | reverse complement strand
AGCGGCGCCAGCTCGTCGGCGCTCAGCTCCCGCGGTAGCTCGCGCACGAGTAGGGGGAGACGAGGAGCGGCACGTGGAAGTGCCCGTCGCCGAGCTCGACCTCCAGCTCGACGCGCGTGAAGAACGGTGAGGGTGGGTGGAAGACGAGCCGATACGCGCCGGGCTCGAGGTCGTCGCCGAGGCGCGCGCGTCCGTCCTCGTCGGTGTGCGTCACCGCCACGAGCCTGGAGCCGCGGTAGAGCTCGACCGAGACGGCGGCGGCCGGCTCGCCCGCGCCCGTGTCGAGGACATGTGTCGAGATCGAGGTCATGTGGCGAATCTTCGCGCCTGGACACGATGGAGGCGGGCGATCTCTTGCTCGTCGGCCCCGACGAGCGCGCCCGCGTCGACGACGAGCTCGCCGCCGACGTAGAGCCGGTCGACCCGGTGCGGGCCGGAGAAGACGAGCCCGTCGACCGGATCTGCAGCACCGCCGAGCTCGAGCCCGTCCGTCCGCCAGACCGCGAGATCGGCGCACTTACCCGGCCCGAGCTCGCCGATGTCGTCGCGGCCGAGCACGTCCGCGCCGCCGCGTGTTGCGAGCCGGAGCGCCTCCCGCGAGGTGAGCGCTGTCGGCCCGCCGATCCCGCGTGCCACGAGAAGCGCCTGCTTCACCTCCAGGAAGAGGTCACTGCGCTCGTTGGAGGCGGAGCCGTCGACGCCGAAGCCGACGCGGACGCCCGCGTCGAGCATCCCCCGCACCGGGGCGATCCCGGCACCGAGGCGGAGGTTCGAGCTCGGGCAGTGGGCGACGCCTGTGCCCTTCTCGGCGAAGAGACCGATCTCGGAGTCGGTGAGGTGGACGCAGTGCGCGCACCAGACGTCCTCCGCCAGCCAGCCGAGCTGCTCGAGGTATTCGACGGGCGAGCAGCCGAATCGCTCGCGGCAGAACGACTCCTCCTCGACCGTCTCGGCCAGGTGCGTGTGGAGTCGAAGGCCGAGCTCGCGGGCGAGCGCCGCCGACTCGGTCATCAGCTCGCGCGTGACCGAGAACGGCGAGCATGGCGCGACCGCGATCTGGACGCGCGCGCCCGGGCCGGGCTCGTGCAGCGCGGCGAGGCGCTTCGTGTCCTCGAGGATCGCGTCCAGCGTCTCGACCACCGAGTCGGGCGGCAGGCCGCCGTTGGATTCGCCGAGATCCATCGAGCCGCGCGAGGCGACGATCCGGACGCCGAGCTCCCGCGCCGCCTGGAGCTCGGCTTCGATCAGGCCCTGCTCGCCGTGCGGGAAGACGTAGTGGTGGTCGAAGACCGTGCCGCAACCCGAGAGCGCCAGCTCGGCGAGGCCGGTGCGTGCGGCCGCGTACTCGGCCTCGGCGTCGAGTCGAGCCCAGGTGGGATAGAGCTCGACGAGCCATTCGAAGAGCGTTCCCTGCGGGGCTCGGGCGCGGGTGAGCGTCTGGTAGAGGTGGTGGTGCGTGTTCACGAGCGCCGGTGTCACGACCGCGCCGGCGAGGTCGCTGCGCTCGTCCGCCGCGGGCTCCTCGCCCGAGCCGACCGCGCTGACGAAGCCGCTCTCCACGAGGATCCAGCCGTCCGGATGCTCGGTGCCCGCGTCGTCCATCGTGACCACGTGCGCGTGCGCGAGCAGGGATTTCATGTCCGAGTACCGTACTCTTCCGAGCCGTGGAGGTCGTCACCCCCCGCTCCTTGGACGAGGCGCTGCGCGTCAAGGCCGAACGGCCCGACGCGCGCCCGATTGCGGGCGGGACGGACGTGCTGGTCGAGCTGAATTTCGACCGCACGCGGCCCGAGACGCTCCTGAACCTGAACGAGGTCGGCGAGCTGCGGGGCTGGTCGCGCGAGAACGGAGCGCTCCGGCTCGGCTCGGGACTCACCTACGCCGAGGCGATGCGATCCCCGCTCGCCGGGCTGCTGCCGGCGCTCTCCGAGGCGTCTCGCACGGTCGGCTCGCCGCAGATCCGGACGCGTGGGACGATCGGCGGCAACCTCGGCACCGCCTCGCCGGCGGGCGATGCGCTGCCGCCGCTGCTCGTCGAGGGCGCCCAGGTGGAGCTCGGCAGCGTCCGCGGCGTTCGCAGCCTGCCGCTCGCGGAGTTCCTCGTCGGCCCCAAGCGGAACGCGCTCGAGCCGGACGAGCTCGTGCTCGCCGTCCGGCTGACGCCGAGCGGTCAGCCGC
>JACCRW010000431.1 GCA_013813345.1 Actinomycetota bacterium | reverse complement strand
CGAGCCACTGGACGGCGACGAGCCCGGCGAGAACGGGGACCGGGCGATCCGCGAGTCGCAGCGCACCACGCGTGAGCGCCGAGCCGGCCTGCGAGACCTCGCTCCACCCGCGCTCGAGCGGCGACTGTGCGGTGGCCGTCTCAGGCGCCCGCATGCGCCGGAGCGTGCTCGCGATACCAGGCGATCGTCCGCTCGAGCCCCTCGCGGAAGTCGGTCCGGGCGCGGAACCCGAACAGCGCCTCGGCGCGGCTGACGTCGAGCCGGCGGCGCGGCTGTCCGTTCGGCATCGACGCGTCCCAGGCGATCTCGCCCTCGAAGCCCATCAGCTCCGCGACGAGGTCGACGAGGTCGCGGATCGCGATCTCCATTCCGGAGCCCAGGTTCACGGGCTCGGCCCCGTCGTAGCGCTCCGCGGCGAGCACGATTCCCTCGACTGCGTCATCGACGTAGAGGAACTCTCGGGTCGGCGAGCCGTCGCCAAAGAGGACGATCCGCTCGGGCGAGTCGTGCATCTTCCGGATCAGGTCGGGGATCACGTGCGCCGTCGCCTCGTCGAAGTTGTCGCCGGGCCCGTAGAGGTTGACCGGCAGGAGATGAACGACGTTCAGCCCGTACTGCTCGCGGTAGGCCTGCCCGCCGACGAGCAGCGCCTTCTTCGCGATTCCGTAGGGCGCATTCGTCTCCTCCGGATAGCCGTTCCAGAGGTCGTCCTCGCTGAACGGCACCGGCGTGTACTTCGGGTACTCGCAGATCGTCCCGAAGTTGACGAGCTTCGGCGTCCCCGCGAGCCGGCTCTGCTCGAGCACATGGGCGCCCATCATCAGGTTCGCGTACCAGTAGCGGCCCGGGTTGGCTCGGTTCGCCCCGATCCCGCCGACCTCGGCCGCGAGGTGGTAGACGAGCTCGGGCCCCGCGTCGGCGAAGAGCCGAGCCGTGTCGGCCATCCTCGTCAGGTCGTAGTCGCGCCGCCGCGCCACGACGACCTCGTGACCGTCCCGCTCCAGCCGAGCCGCGAGGCGTGAGCCGAGAAATCCCCCGCCGCCTGTGACGAGCACCCGCATCGGGCAGACCCTAACCCGCGGCTATGTGGAGAGTGTTGTGGGGCGGCTTGCCTGCCAGTCGACGCGACCGAGCCAGCGCACGCGGTTCTCGGCGTACCAGGCGATCGTCTGGAGAACGCCGTCTTCCCAGGAGACCTTCGGCTCCCAGCCCGTCTCGCGGTTCAGCTTCTCGTAACCGACCTTCAGCGCGAGCACGTCGGTGACGCCGGGGCGCAGGCGAGCCGGATTCGTGACGACCTGGCGGTCGTCGGGCCAGTAGCCGTGCTCCACGCCGGTGCGGAGGATCAGGTCGCACCAGTCGGCCATCGAGATGTTCGCCCCCTGGCCGTAGACGTAGTGGTCGCCTGGGATGCCCTTCGCAGCGACCGTCAGGTGGCCGCGGACGCCGTCGGTACAGAAGCAGAAGTCGCGCAGCGGCTCGAGCGCGCCCAGCTCGATCTCGGGCCGCTCGAGCGCCTGGGTGATGATCGTGCCCGTGACGTAGCGCGGGTTCTGGCGGGGGCCGTAGTTGTTGAACATGCGCGTGACGACGCCCGGGACGCCGAACGCATCGTGGTAGTTCATCGTCAGGAAGTCGGCCGCGACCTTCGCGGTCGCGTAGATCGACTTCGGGTTGATCGGCGAGCGCTCGTGCAGGATCAGGCCGCCCGCGTCGTCGAAGTCGTGGTGGTGCGCGACCGACTCGCGCACGTTCCCGTACTCCTCCGAGGTGCCGGCCGTGTCGAACTTCTCGAGCTCGAGCCCCCAGTCGACGACCGACTGGAGCAGGTTGAGCGTCCCAACGGTGTTCGCCATCACCGTCTCGTAGGGCCGGTGCCACGACTCGCCGACGTGCGCCTGCGCACCGAGGTGGAAGACGTAGGGTCGGTCGGGAGCGGTGTCGCGGAGCTCCTTGATGAGGTAGTCGATCGAGGTCTTGTCGGTGAGGTCGGCGAAGTGCACCTTCAACCGGTCGCGGAGGTGGCCGATGTTGTTGACCGCGCCGCTCGAGGTCGCCCGGACGAGGGCGTGCACGTTCGCGCCGAGCTCGACGAGCGCATCGGTGAGGTGCGAGCCCATGAACCCGTCCGCGCCGGTGACGAGCGCGGTGCGGCCGCTGTAGGTCTCGCCGAGCTCCCGGCGAAGCTCCGCGAGCGCGTTCTCGGTCCAGATCGAGTCGTTTGCCATGGTTTCGGGACGCGGGCGTAAGCTCTCCGCGGCCGATGCAGCGTACCGACCCAATCCGCCGGAGCGCACTCGCAAGCGGCGCCCTGACGGCGGTCTCGCTCGCCGTCGTGACCGGTCTCTCGGCCGTCGTCGGAGTCGTGATCGCTCGTGAGTTCGGTCGCGGGCCGGAGACGGACGGGTTCTTCGCCGCCTACTCCGTCTTCCTCGTGCTCGTGCTCGTCGGCACCTCGATGCGCGTGGCCGTGCTGCCGCCGCTCGCGCGGGCGCGGCTCGCCGGAACGTTCGAGCGGGAGCTCGGCTCCTACGCGGCCGCGATCACCGTGGTCGCGCTCCCCGCCCTCGTGCTGACGCTGCTCGCGGGCGACTGGCTCGCCGGTCAGTTGACGGGGGGTCTACCGGCGGTCGCGCAGGAGACGGCGGCGGAGACGCTGCGCTACGTCGTTCCCGCGGCGATCGCGCAGGTCTACGCGGCGCTTGCTGCGAGCGGACTTGCCGCGCACGACAGCTATGGGACCGCCGCCGCCGGCTATGCGGCGGGGAGCGCGGCCGGGATCGCGCTGATCCTCCTGCTCGTCGGGGAGCACGGGATCGCGGCGGTGGCGTGGGGGATGCTCCTGAACGGCTCGCTTGC
>JACCRW010000318.1 GCA_013813345.1 Actinomycetota bacterium | reverse complement strand
CGAGTCGAAGCGGGTGAGCGGCGAGATTCCCTGGCGGAGCGCCGTCGCGAGCACGAACGGCTTGAAGACGGAGCCGGGCTGGCGCTCGCTCTGGACCGCGAGATTGAACTGGCTCTTGCGATAGTTGGAGCCGCCGACCATCGCCTTGACCGCACCCGTGCGGGGGTCGAGCGCGACGAGAGCGGCCGAGGGGCCGTCGGGGTTCGTCAGCGTCGTCGAGATCGCCTCGCGCGCCGCCCGTTGCAGATCGAGGTCGATCGTCGTGTGCACCTCGAGCCCGCCGCCGAACACCCGGGCGCCGCCGTACTCGTCGACCAGCTGCCGCTTGACGTAGTTGACGAAGTACTGGGCCGGCCCTTCGGTGCCGGGCAGCCTCACGTCCTCGGCACGCGGCAACGGCTGCGAGTCGGCGGCCGCGAGCTGCCGCCGCGTGATCTTGCCCTCCTCGGCCATCGCCTGGAGCACGACGAGCCGCCGCTCCCGGGCCGCCCCCGGACGCGCGACGGGGTCGAACGCGGTCGGATTGGCCGGGATCCCGGCGAGGAGGGCCGCCTCGTGCAACGTCAGCTCGCCGGCCCCGTGGTCGAAGTAGGTCAGCGAGGCCTGCTGGACGCCGTAGGCCCCGTTCCCGAAGTAGATGGTGTTCAGATATGCCTCGAGGATCCGACGCTTCGACCAGCGCTGGGTGAGCTGCCAGGCGAGCGCCGCCTCGCGCACCTTCCGCGCGATCGTCTTCTGGTCGCGGTCGAGCGCGTTCTTGACGAACTGCTGCGTGATCGTGGAACCGCCCTCGACCACCTTCTTCTGGCGGATGTCCGCCCACAGCGCCCGCCCGATCCCGCGGATGTCGACTCCCCGATGCTCCCAGTAGCGTCGGTCCTCGACGGCGACGATCGCGTGGCGCATCCACGGGTTGATCTCATCGAAGCCGACGAGGGTGCGGGCTTCGGAGCCGCGCAGGACGGCGAGCACCCGCGGCGGTCCCGGGGAGCTCGTGCTCGGCGCCGCGTAGATGTAGCCGTTCACCTGCTGCTCGAGCTGCCGGCTCGGATCGAGCTTGGGCAGCTCGCTCGCGATCGAGGTGATCAGCCCCAGGCCGAAGGACACCGAGCCGAGGAGGCCGAGGACGGTGAGGAGCGCGAGGAGCCTGAGCTTGCGGATCCGGCGGCGCCGATTGCTCCGGCCCGGTTCGTGGTTCGGACGCAAGCGCCGAAGTGTAGTCAGGCCACCTTTTCGTCAGCAGCGCCGGCCGAGATCACGGCCAGGACGTCGTCGGCGTACCGCTCGAGCTTCGTCGGGCCGAAGCCCTTGACGCCCGCGAGGTCGGCCTGCGAGCTGGGCTTCGCCGTTGCGAGCTCGCGCAGCGTCGCGTCGTGGAGGACGACGTAGGCGGGCACCTCGTCCGTCCGGGCCCGCTCCAGCCGCCAGGCCCGTAGCTGCTCGAACAGCCCTTCGTCCGCGGGCGCTGCGGTTCCCCGTCCGGCCGGGGAGATCGCCGGCACGTCGACTCCGGGCACGGCTCGCAGGAGCCGAAATCCGTCCTCGCTCTCGAAGACCTCGAGTGCGCCCGCCACCTCGAGGAGCTGAATCCAGCGCTTGACGTCCGCCTGGGACGCGCCGGAGAGGACGCCGAACGCGCTCGAGCGGCGGGCAGATCTCGGCGCGCTCAGGGCGCCGCGGAGCAGCGCCGTGAGCCCGGTTCGGCCGAGGGGCCAGCGCAGGTCGAGCGCGGTGCGGTAGATCGTGGCCCCGATGTCGTCCGGGAGTGGCGCCGCGGCGGCCTGCTCCGGCTCGGCGGCCGCGAGCGGCGAGCAGACGTCGCACATCCCGCAGTCGTCCTCGAGTCGCTCGCCGAAGTGCTCGGCGACTTGGCGATGGCGGCAGCGAGACGACTCCGCGAAGCGGACGAGCCGGTCGGCGCGCGCCAGCGCCTCCTCCTCGTAGCGCGCGAGCAGCGCGTCGATCCGCTCACCGGCGTCGGCCGGCGGCTCGGGGACCTCGATCCGCATCGAGCGGCCGACGTCGAACCCGCGCCGAACGAGCCCCACCTGCTCGAGCATCCCGACCAGCACCCTCGGGTCGGGATCGTCGCGCGAGCCGGAGCCGAGCTCCTCCGGCTGGACCTCGTCCCGCCCGCGCAGCCTCCCGTAGACCGCGCGCAGGTCGGCGCGCGTGGGGATGTCGGAGCGCGCGAACCGCTTCAGAGTGCTCGCGTCCGATCGGCTCGCGAGCAGGAGCGTGTCCGACGCGCGACCGTCGCGACCGGCCCGGCCGATCATCTGGACGTAGCTCTCGAGCGATTCGGGGTAGTTGTAGAGCGCGACGAGGCGGATGTCCGGCTTGTCGATCCCCATTCCGAACGCCGTCGTCGCGACAACCGTCTGAACGCGGCCCGCGCTGAAGGCCTCCTGGGTGGCCGAGCGCTCGCTCGGCTCGAGACCCGCGTGGTAGTGCGCGGCGCCGAGATCGTGCGCTCGCAGCGTCCGCGCGAGCTTCTCGCAGGAGAGCCTGGAGCGGGCATAGACGATCGCCGAGGCGCCCCGCAACGCGTGCAACCGTCGCACGAGCGCCCGCAGCCGATCGTCCTCGTTCTCGACGAGCTCGACGTCGTAGCGGAGGTTCGGGCGCACGACCGACGTGCGCACGATCTCGGGGCTCCGGCCGAGCGCCTCCGCGATCTGGCGCTCGGTCTCGGGCGTCGCCGTCGCGGTCATCCCGAGGATCGCCGGCCGGTTCAGGCGCTCGAGCGCGCGTCGGATGAAGAGGTAGTCGGGCCGGAAGTCGTGCCCCCACATGCTGACGCAGTGGACCTCGTCGATCACGACGAGGCCGACGTCGATCTCAGCGAGCGCGTCGACGAACGCTCGCTGGCGCAAGCGCTCGGGCGCGGCGTAGAGAAGGCGGTAGCGCCGCTCCGCGACGCCGCGCAAGCGACGCGCCGCCTCGTCGGGCTCGAGCGAGGAGTTGATCAGCGTCGCCTGCTCGGCGACCTCCGGCGGCAGCTTGTCGACCTGATCCTTCATCAGCGCGATCAGCGGGCTGAGCACGAGCGTCGGCGTCGGCCGCAGCATCGCCGCGAGCTGGTAGGTGAGCGACTTCCCGGAGCCCGTCGGCATCAGCGCGAGCGTGTCGCGGCCCTCGACAGCGGCCTGGACGACGCGTTCCTGGCCGGGCCGGAACTCCTCGAAGCCGAACAGACGGGTGAGAGCGGGCCGAAGGCTCATCCGAGCGAGTGTACGGAGCCGATCGGCGAGCCTTCGTTACGCCTTCGTCACAGCTACGCCACGCGTTCGCCGAACTTGCGCGCTAAATAGTTTCGAAGAGCGGCGGCCCGGTCGGAGCGTCGACGCCGCCCTCTTTCTCGAGCGTGACCGCAACCTTCGCATCGTCCGAAACGGGGCGCGAGAGCGCTTGCACGAATCGTGCGCCGCCCCCCTCGAAGAGCCCGGCCGGTCGAAAGACATCGTTCTCGACGACCCAGAGCTCGTAGGTCTTGCCCTCGGGCGCCGGATCGAGGCCGGAGAGGACGACGGCGGCCTTGCCGGTCTCGGAGACGACGATGTGACCCTCGGCGCCGCGGAACGCAACCGTGTGGGCGCCGGGATCGGAGACGATCTCCAGCGCCTCGCCGGCACCGGCACGCGCGGAACGCTCCCGGTCGAGCTCACGCGAGAGCGAGGTGCCCCAGAGCCCGAGGCCCAGTGCGAGCATCGCGGCGACCGCGGCAACCGACGCAGCCGCGGGGAGAGCCCAGCGCGGACGCAGCGGCACGACGTTCGGTCGCTCGCTCCGCGCCTGCGCGAGGATTCGTCCCCGGAGGGCGGGCGCTGGAGCCGGCCCGCCGGCCGCGTGTGCGAGCGCGCCCGAGACCGTCCAGAAGGACGCGAGCTCCTCGCGGCAGCGCTCGCATGTGGCGAGGTGGGCCTCGTAGCGCTCCCGCTCCCGCGCATCGAGCGCATCGAGCGCGTAGGCGGCGGTCAGCTCGAGGTGGTCGTCCATGCGTCCCTCTCCGCACGATCGTCGAGCAACTCGCGCAGCCGCGAGAGGCCCGAGAACATCCTGCTCTTGATCGTTCCGAGCGGCTGGCCGAGACGCTCCGCGAGCTCGGACTGGGTGAAGCCGCCGTAGTAGGCGAGCTCGAGAGCCTCGCGCTGCTGATCGGGGAGCTCGCGCAAGGCACTCTGGACGCGCTCCCGCTCGAACTGCAGCCAGGCGCTGTCCTCGGCGGATCCGGTCGAGGCCTCGGGCGCCTCGTCGAGCGGCTCGGAGCGGCGGCGCTCCTCGCGGCGGACGAGGTCGACCGCGCGGCGATGGACGAGCGTGAGGATCCAGGTCGACGCCTTGGCGCGCTCGGGAATGAAGGTGGCCGCTGCGCGCCAGAGCCCGAGAAACGCCTCTTGGACGGCGTCTTCGGCGAGCGACTCGTCCCGGAGGACACGATAGGCGAGACCGTACGCAATCCCGCCGACCCGGTCGTAGAGCTCTGCGAGCGCGCCTTCGTCGGACCGCGCGACGAGCGCGACGAGCGCCTCGTCCGACAGGTGAGCATGGTCGCGAATGCGCATCGGGGCCGTCCGCTTGGGACGGGCGCCGAACGCTACCACCGTCGGTGCGCAGACGATCACGCCACTGGTTCGCAGCGCTCGTGACGCCGGTTCGTGGGCACAGCGCGAACCGACCTTCCCGATCCCTCGAATGAGTTACGTCATCACGACAAGTCTCCTGCTCCTGGCATGATCGGATGTCAGTCCCCGAGCCAGGAGAAGTCACGTGAGCGAGCACAGCCACGGCGACAAGACGCACTCGCATCCACACACCGACGGCGAGCATGAGCACACCGAACACGAGCACGAGCACAGTCACGACGACGTGACTCATTCGCACGCGCACGAGCACGAGGCCGGCGGCGAGGCCGACCACTCGCACGAGCACGACACCGAATAGCGCGTTCCAATGCACGAACCGCTGAACGTCGCCGACTTCGAGCGGCTTGCCGAGGCGTCGCTCGAGCCGGGAGCGTTCGGCTACTTCGCGGGCGGGGCCGGGGATGAACAGTGTCTGCGGGAGAACGTCGACGCGTGGCGGAGGCATCGGCTTCGTCCTCGCGTCCTCGTCGACGTCGGCGAGGCGACCGCGAAGACGACGGTACTCGGCATGGAGGTCTCGATGCCGCTCCTCGTCGCCCCGACGGCATTCCACCGGATGGTGCATCCAGACGGGGAGACAGCGACGGCACGGGCGGCCGCGACGGTGGGGACGATCATGTGCCTGTCGACACTTGCGACGTCCGGACCCGCAGAGGTCGCGGCGGCGGCGCCCGACGCGCCGCGGTGGTTCCAGCTCTACGTCTTCCGCGAGCGCGCGGTGACGCAAAATCTCGTCGAGCAGGCGGTCGAGGCCGGCTTCGAGGCGATCGTGCTCACGGTGGACGCGCCGAGGCTCGGCCGCCGCGAGCGCGACCTCCGCACCGGCTTCCGGATTCCGGAAGACATCGTCGTACCGAGTGTCGCCGCCGCAGTGGGCGAGTGGACCGGCGCGACTCCGCTTGACGCTCTTTCCCGGATCGACCCGACCCTCTCCTGGGGCGATCTCGAGCAGCTCGTCGCCGCCTCGCCCGTCCCCGTCGTCGTCAAGGGAATCCAGACCGCCGAGGACGCGCACCTTGCCTGCGAGCATGGCGCGAGCGCGATCGTCGTCTCGAACCATGGCGGCAGGCAACTCGATGCCGTCGCGCCGACCGCAGAGCTGCTCCCGGAGTGCGTGGACGCCGTCGGCGGTCGCATCGAGGTCTACGTCGACGGCGGAATCAGGCGCGGTGCGGACGTCGTCGCGGCCCTCGCGCTCGGCGCGCGAGCCGTCCTCGTCGGGCGGCCGGTGCTCTGGGGTCTCGCCCACGGCGGCGAGACGGGCGCGACTCGAGTGCTGGAGCTCTTGCGAGACGAGATCGAGCTCGCCCTGGCGCTCTGCGGCTGCGCGAGCCCCGAGGCGGTGACGCCGGCGCACGTCTCTAGAATCGGCGGCCCGTGACCCTCGAGTCCCTGACCCGGAATGCCGTCGACGTTCTCCCTGCGGGTGGGCTCGAGGCGAAGCTGAAGCTCGGTCGGCCGCTGCGAGTCAAGCTCGGGATCGATCCGACTGGGCCTGACATTCACATCGGCTTCGCGGTCGTGCTCGAGAAGCTCGCTGCCTTCCAGAGCGAGGGTCACACGGCCGTCCTGATCGTCGGCGACTACACGGCTCGGATCGGCGATCCATCGGGTCGGACGAAGGAACGTCCGGTACTGGCCGACGATGTCCTCGACCGGAACGCGAAGCTCTTCGCGGCGCAGGCGTTCAAGATCCTCGACCGCGACAGGACCGAGATTCGCTTCAACAGCGAGTGGCTGGGAAAGCTGAGCTACGCGGAGGTGGTGCGTCTGACCCGGACGATGACGGTGGCGCGACTGCTCGAACGCGACGACTTCGCCAAGCGCTTCGGGATGCGAGAGCCGATCTCGCTCTCCGAGCTCCTGTATCCGTTGATGCAGGCGTACGACTCCGTCGCGGTCGAGGCGGACGTCGAGCTAGGCGGCACCGACCAGCTCTACAACCTACTTGCCGGGCGCGACGTGATGGAGCAGTACGGCATCCCTGCTCAGGTCGTCTTGACGACGCCGCTCCTCGTCGGCACTGACGGGAGCGAGAAGATGTCGAAATCGCGGGGCAACTACGTTGGGATCGACGACCCGCCGGAGGAGCAGTTCGGGAAGACCATGTCAATTCCCGACGGCGCGCTTCCCCAGTGGTGGCGCCTGGCGGCCGACGCGGAGCCTCTTGAGGGGGAGCCGATGGCGTCGAAGCTCGCGCTCGCCAGGGAGATCGTCACGCGCTGGCACGGCCCAGGCGCCGCGACCGGAGCGGAGGCCCATTTCACCCGTGTTGTCCGGGAGGGCGGCGCGCCCGACGACATCCCCGAGACGGTGCTGCCGGTGGGGGATCCCGTGCACCTGCCGGCCGCGCTCGCCGCCGCCTTCGGGCTCTCGACGAGCGACGCGCGGCGTCTGATCTCCCAGGGCGGCGTCAAGCTCGACGGCGAGGTCGTCTCGGGGCTGGATCATGCGCGGGGACAGCTGGTCGGGAAAACG
>JACCRW010000389.1 GCA_013813345.1 Actinomycetota bacterium | reverse complement strand
GTCTCTGGCGGCCACCTTCCGCAGCAGGTACTTCTCCTGAAGGCCGCGCAGGCGGTGCCCGTCGGCCAGCCCGGCGGCGAACTCCGCCACCCGGTGGTCGAGGTAGGGGAAGCGACCCTCGACCGAGCTGCCCATCAGCATCCGGTCGCCCTGGGCGTGGAGCAGATAGGGCTCGAGGAGCGTCGCCACCTCGAGGTACTGCGCCTTGCCGAGGGAGCTGAACGAGTCGAAGCTGGACGGCAACATTTCCGTGAGGCGCTCGAGCGGGCTCGCGGACTCCCCGGCCGCGCGGACGAGCTCCGGGTGGAGGAGGCGTACGCAGCGCGAGGTGTTCAGGAAGCGGAGCCGGTGGCTGTAGAGCGGGTCGTCGACCTGCTCGAGCCCGCGCCGGTAGAAGCTGTGGAGGAGCCCGCCCGACTGCGCGGGATCCGTCGCGAGCCACCGGTTCACGCGGCGGAGGAGCAGCGGCCGGAGGCTCGACTCGGGCTCGCGCGCCCAGAACCGCCGCACCTTGTCCTCGCGGAAGATGTCATAGCCGCCGAAGAGCTCGTCGGCCCCCTCGCCGGTCAGCACGATCTTCAGCCCGGCGGCGTGGACGGCGCCGGAGAGGTGGAGCAGCGGGGCCGGCGCGGTGCGCACGAGCGGCTGCTCGGCGAGCTCGATCACGCGCGGGAAGGCGGCGGCGATCGCGCCGGCATCGACCGTCGTCCGCTGGAAGCTCACGTCGAGCCGGCGGGCGATCTCGTCCTGCTCCGCGCTCTCGTCGAACTGCGCGTCCGCGAAGCCGACGCCGAAGGCAGAGAGGGTTCCTTCGCCAAGCTGCTTCGAGGCGAGCGCCGCGAGCTCGGACGAGTCGAGCCCGCCGCTCAGGTAGGTCGCGACCGTGACATCGGCGCGGAGTCGGATCCGAACGGAGTCGGCGAGGAGGGCGTGCAGCTCCTCGACGAGCTCGTGCTCGGGACGGGTCGCGTCTCCCTCGCGCGAGAAGTCGAGATCCCACCAGCGTGTCAGGCGTTCCGCTCCGTCCTCGCCCACCACGAGGTAGTGCGCGGCCGGGAGCTGGCGGATCCCGGCGAACGCGCTCCGGTCGGGGAGGGTCGTCCAGAGGGTGAAGACATCGACGACACCCACGGGATCGAGCTGCCGCGACGCCGCGGGATGGCGGAGCAGGGCCTTCGCCTCGGAGGCGAAGCAGAAGTCGCCGCCGAAGTCCGCGAGAAAGAGCGGCCGAACGCCGAAGCGGTCGCGCGCGAGGAAGAGCTCGCGCCGCTCCCGATCCCAGATCGCCAGCGCGAAGTCGCCGTTCAGGCGGTGCAGGAACTGGGCGCCCCACTGCTCGTAGGCGTGGGCGATGACCTCGGTATCCGAGCGCGTCGCGAAGACGTGGCCGAGCTCCCCGAGCTCGTCGCGCAGCTCGACATAGTTGTAGAGCTCGCCGTTCTGCATCACCCAGAAGCGACCGCGCTCGTCGGAGAGCGGCTGGTCGCCTCCCTCGAGATCGACGATCGCGAGCCGGGTGTTCGCCATCCCGAAGCGCCCGTCCAGGTAGAGGCCGGCCCCGTCTGGTCCGCGATGCCTGAGCTCCCCCGCCATCTCGAGGAGCAGCTCGCGCGAGGCGCGCTCGCGATGGGAGTAGATACCGGCCAGGCCACACATGCTCCGCACCGTAGAGCCACCGTGGCGCCGTCGCAAGGCGAGCACGAACGGCCGGGCGCGTCTGACACAATCGAGCGATGGAGGCTGACGTGCGGCGATTTCTCGCGACCAACTTCTTCTTGGGCGACGACCCCGGCAGCCTCTCGGGAGACGCCTCGCTCGTCGAGGCCGGGATCATCGACTCGACCGGCATCCTCGAGCTGATCGGCTGGCTGGAGGACACCTACGGCATCCAGGTCGCGGACAGCGAGCTCCTGCCCGAGAACCTCGAGTCGATCGAGAACATCGTGCGCTTCGTCGAGCAGAAGCGCTCGGCGCGCGGCGCGGCGTAGTCGCGGTGGCGGTGGGGGCGCGCCTGACGCCGGACGTCCTCGAGCTGGATCCGGCCGCCGCCACAGACCGGATCGTCGCGGAGCTGAGGACGATCGTCGGAAAGACGCTCCGCAGGCGCGGAGCGGTGCTCGGGATCTCTGGCGGAATCGACAGCAGCGTCACGTGCGCGCTCTGCGCGCGCGCCTTCGGGCCCGAGCGCGTCCTCGGCGTGCTCGCCCCCGAGACCGATTCCGAGACCGAGACCCTGCGCTTGAGCCACGTGGTCGTCTCGACGTTCGGAGTTCCGTACGTCGTCGAGAACATCACGCCGATCCTCGCCGCCGCACGCTGCTACGAGCGGCGCGACGAGACCGTCCGCGAGCTCGTTCCCGCGTTCACGAGCGGCTGGAAGCTGAAGGTCGTTCTCCCCGACGTCGTCGGCAACGACCTCTACCGCGTGCTCTTCCTCGTCGTCGAGTCGCCGGACGGGCGGCAGGAGCGGCACCGACTGACCGCCGAGCAGAGCCTGGCGATCGTCGCCGCGACCAACTTCAAGCAGCGGACGCGGAAGATGATCGAGTACTACCACGCGGATCGCCTCAACTACGCCGTCGCTGGGACGCCGAACCGGCTCGAATACGACCAGGGATTTTTCGTCAAGAACGGCGACGGCGCGGCCGACGTCAAGCCGATCGCGCACCTCTATAAGACCCAGGTCTACCGGCTCGCGGAGTATCTCGGCGTCCCGGAGGAGATTCGAGTGCGGCCGCCCACGACAGACACCTATTCGCTCCCGCAGAGCCAGGAGGAGTTCTTCTTCTCGCTTCCCTACCAGAAGCTCGACCTCTGCCTCTACGCGCACAACCACGGCCTGCGGGCCGAGGCGGTTGCAGACGCTGTGGAGCTCTCCGTCGCCGACGTGGAGCGCGTCTTCCGGGACATCGAGCAGAAGCGACGGACGACGCGCTCGCTTCATATGAGCTCCCGGCTCGTGGAGCCGGTCGCCGAGATCGATCTCAGCGACGCCTGACGGCCCGGACCGCCTTCTTCGCGACCTCACGGAGTGGCTGCGGGATCCGCTTCCTGGGGGCGCTGAAGCTCTCGAGCGAGGCCAGCTCCGCCCTCGTGAGCTCGATCTCCGCAGCCGCGACGTTCTCGCGGAGGTGCGCAAGGTTGCCGGTGCCCGGGATCGGGACGATCGCGGGCGAGCGGTGCAGGAGCCAGGCGAGCGCGACCTGGGCCGGCGTCGCGTCGTGCGCTCGCGCAATCCGCTTCAACGTGTTGCTCCGGCCGCCCGCGAGCGCCCCCTTGGAGAGCGGGAACCACGGCACGAAGGCGATGCCTTCGCGCTCACAGGCGCGCAGCACCTCCTCGTGCTCTCGCTTCGCGAGGTTGTAGTGATTCTGGACGGCCGCGATCGGGACGATCGCCTGCGCGCGCCGGAGCTGGGCGAGATCGACGTTCGAGACACCGACGTGAACGATCTTGCCCTCCTCGCGGAGCTCGGCGAGAGCGCCGATCGATTCCTCAAACGGAACCGCGGGATCGGGGATGTGGAAGTAGTAGAGGGGGATCGCGTCGAGCCGCAGGCGTTGCAGGCTCCCCTCGCAAGCCTCCCGGAGCCGCTTCGGACGTCCGTCGGCCCGCCACTGGAACGGGCCGTCGCGGAGGTAGCCGCCTTTCGTGGCGAGCACGAGCCCGTCGGGGTAGGGGTGGAGCGCCTCGGCCACGATCTCCTCGCTCACGTTCGGGCCGTACGAATCCGCGGTGTCCACGAAGTCGACGCCGAGCCGGACGGCCTCGCGCACGACCTCTCGCGCCGCTCCCCGATCGGGCGGCTCGCCCCAGATGCCCGTGCCCGTGATCCGCATCCCGCCGAAGCCGATCCGGTGGACGGGAAGGCCGCCGACGAGCGTCGTTGCCGGTGAACGCGTGGGCACCGCCATCCCTACGGCCTCTGCGGGACGGGCGCCGGAGCGAACGCCTCCTGGACGAGTTGCAGCACCTTCGAGCGCTTACCTTCCTCGACCTGGACCAGGCCGCCGAACTCGAGCCGTGCCAGCTCGACGCGACCCTCGGTGCGAACCGTCCTGAAGCCGAAGTCGGCCAGGAAGTCGCGGGGGAAGACCGTCCGGTGGACGAGGAATCGCTCATAGGTCGACTCGCCCTCTGGGTAGCGGAATGCGAACGTCTCGAGCGCCTTCGCGCCCTTGTCGCGCGCCTCGCCGATCGCGGCCAGGAAGAGCGACTGCTCCACCCACGGGCTCGCCGCCGAGACGAGATAGACGCAGGTGACGAGCACGGCATCCTCGGACGGGGGTCCCGCGGGCAGCTCCGCCGCGCGCGGGAAGAGCTCGGCCGGGCCGTACTGGATCGAGCCCAGCAGCCGCCCGTCGTCGTCGTGGTAGAGCGCTCCCCAGGCGCCCCAGTCCTCCTCGGTCTTCTCGATCCAGCGCGCCTTGCTCGTGGGTCGCGTCCTGCGCGACTGCCAGAAGACGCAGTCGTGGCAGACGGCGGGGGCGTGCTCGATTGTCGCGCCCGTCAGGCCTTCGACCCGAGTCGCCATCAGCGCTTCGGGGCCGGCGGGCGGAACTCGGCGACGACGACGTCCACGCTGTCCGGGCGGACATCCGCCATCCGCGCGAGGTAGTCGGCGACCCGCGTCTGCACTTGCGCACCGACCGCCGGCGCGCTCGCGTTCCAGTCGAGCGCGAGCTGGAGCTCGACCGCCACACGGCCGCCC
>JACCRW010000055.1 GCA_013813345.1 Actinomycetota bacterium | reverse complement strand
CCATGTCCCTGGGCTCAAGGTCGTCTTTCCCTCGACGCCCGAGGACGTGCGAGGGCTCCTCTGGAGCGCGATCTACGACGACAACCCGGTCGTCTTCTTCGAGCACCGGCTGCTCTATCCGCTCAAGGGCGAGGTTCCGGAGGAGCTCGAGCCGATCCCGTTCGGCAAGGCGCGGATCATGCGAGAAGGCACCGATGTGACCGTGATCGCGATCGGCCGAATGGTGCCGGAGGCGCTCAAGGCCGCGGAGGAGGCCGAGGGGCTCGGGATCTCGGTCGAGGTGCTCGACCCTCGGACGCTCCTGCCGCTCGACGAGGAGGCGATCATCGCGTCCGTCCAGAAGACGAACCGCTGCGTCACCGTACACGAGGCGGTCACGCGCGGAGGCTTCGGCGCCGAGCTGACGGCGGTCGTCCAGCACGGCGCCTTCGACTACCTCGACGCGCCGATCGAGCGGGTCGGCGCCAAGTTCGCCCCGCTCGCGTTCGCGCCGGCGATGGAGCAGTGGGCGGTGCCGCACGCGGCGGACGTGCTCGAGGCGGTCAAGCGTACGGTGGCTCGTTCGTAGTGGCCACCGAGGTCAAGCTCCCGCGGCTCGGCCAGGGCATGGAGTCCGGGACGATCGTCAAGTGGCTGAAGGGCGAAGGAGACGCGGTCAAGAAGCGCGAGCCCCTCTACGAGCTCGACACGGACAAGGTGACGCAGGAGGTCGAGGCCGAGGCCGACGGCGTTCTCCTGAAGATCGTCGTCGATTCGGGAGAGGTCGACGTCGGCACGACGATTGCCGTGATCGGGGCCGAGGGAGAGGAGGTCGCTTCCGGGAACGGCTCCGCGCCGGCCGCGGAGGCGCCGGAGAGCGACGCCCGCGACGACGAGGCCGCGGTGGAGGAGGAGGACGAGGCCGAGACCGAGGGCTCGTCGGCTCCGCAGATGGACGATCAGCGCCGGCGCGGCCAGGAGGCCGCTGCCGCAACGGCCGCCGCCGAGCCGGTCGCGGCCGCCACGGACGGCGGCCGGGTCAAGGCGTCGCCGCTTGCTCGCAGGCTGGCGCGCGAGAAGGGGCTCGAGCTCAGCCAGGTGACCGGGAGCGGCCCGGAGGGGCGAATCGTGGCAGAGGACGTCGAGCGGTTCGAGATCGCCGCCCCGGCAGCGACGCCGATCGCCGCTGCGGCAGGCGAGGTCGAGGAGATCCAGCTCACCTCGACCCGCAAGACGATCGCGCGTCGCCTCACCGAGGCCTGGCAGGCGCCCGTCTTCCAGCTGACCGTCACGGCGGACATGACGCGCGCGAACGAGCTGCGCGAGCGGCTTGTCGAGCGGCTCCGTGAGGGTGAGACGAAGCCGACCGTCAGCGACCTGCTCACGAAGGTCTCCGCGGCGGCGCTCGTCCGCCATCCGGCGGTCAACGCGCATTTCACCGGCGAGTCGATCCTCCGCTTCCCGGCCGCGCACGTGGGCATCGCCGTAGCAGCGCCGAACGGGCTCGTCGTGCCGGTGCTTCGCGACGCCGACCGGCGCACGATCCAGGAGCTCGCGGCCGCCCGGGCCGAAGTCGTCACGCGCGCCCGCGACGGCAAGCTCCAGCGCGCCGATCTCGAGGACGGCACCTTTACGATCTCCAACCTCGGCATGTACGGGATCGAGCAATTCGTCGCAGTCCTGAACCCGCCGCAGGCGGCGATCCTCGCCGTCGGAGCGACGGTCGAGACTCCGGTCGCGCGTGACGGCGAGGTCGTCGTGCGCCCTCTGCTCACGCTGACGCTCACCTGCGACCACCGCGCGATCGACGGCGCCGACGGGGCCGAGTTCTTGCGCACCGTCAAGGAGCTGCTCGAGGAGCCCGCGCTCGCCCTATGACCGAGAGCGTGACGCCCGTCTGGTATCGCGTCCGCGATCTCGACGCCGCCCGCGGCTTCTACAAGGAGCTGCTGGGGTTCGAGGAGACGTTCGTCGACTTCCAGGATCGCTGGTCGAAGCTCCAGAATGGCGGGATGGAGATCGCGCTCGCCGAGGGAGAGCCGGACGCGGCAGGCGGGGTCGCGCACGTCGACGTCGCCGACGTCAAGGCCGAGGCCGAGCGCCTGCGCGGCGCGGGCGTCGAGGTCGGCGTCGTCTTCGAGCTGACGGGAGAGATCCGGCTCGTGGACGTCTTCGATCCGGACGGCAACCGCGTCCAGCTCGCCCAATCGCTCGACTGATGCCCGTTGTCCTGCGGAGAGGAGGCGCTCAGGACGGCCGCTTCCTGCGCGACATGCTTCATCACGCCTACTACTGGCGCGAACGGGTTCCCGGCTCGCTCACCTCGCGCTACGTCCGCGGCTGGGGCAAGGCCGGCGACACCGCCGTGATCGCGCTCGAGAGCGGCTTCCCCGTCGGCGCGGCCTGGTATCGCCTGTTTCGCGCCGAGGAGCCGGGCTACGGCTATGTGGACGAGGAGACCCCGGAGCTCGCGATCGCCGTCGTGCCCTCGAAGCGCGGGCGCGGGATCGGGGACGAGCTCCTACAGGCGCTTTGTCGGAAGGCACGCGCCGGCGGCTTCGAAAAGCTCAGCCTCAGCGTCGAGCCGGGCAATCCGGCCCGCAAGCTGTACGAGCGCCACGGCTTCGAGGTGGTCGACGAGGGCGCGGAGGCGTGGACGATGGTGGCGTCGATAGCATCGCCCCCGACTACGGACTGAGGAGTTGACCCGACATGGAATGTGACGTCGCCGTCCTGGGCGGAGGCCCCGGTGGCTACACGGCAGCGATCCGCGCTGCCCAGCTCGGCGCGAAGGTCGTCTGCATAGAGCAGGAGCCGGAGCTCGGAGGCACCTGCCTGCGCGTCGGCTGCATCCCGACGAAGGCCTGGGTGCAGACCGCGCACGCAATCCACCAGGCGGACGCGACCTTCGCCAAGCTCGGTGTCAACGTCGGCGCCCCGGAGCTCGACTTCGCGGCGGCGGCCGAGTGGAAGAACGGCGTCGTCAAGCAGATGACCGGCGGGATCGTCGGCCTTTTCAAGGCGAACGGCGTCGAGTGGGCCAAGGGCGCGGGCAGCTTCAAGGACGCGAACACGCTTGCCGTCGAGGGCGGAGAGGACGTCACCTTCAAGTCCGCGATCGTCGCGACCGGCTCGTTTCCGCTCCGCCCGCCGATCGAGGGGCTCGACTCCGTCCGCTGTGTCGACTCGACGGGCCTGCTGGCCGCGACCGCGGTGCCGCGCCGGCTCGTGATCCTCGGCGGCGGGATCATCGGCTGCGAGTTCGCCTAGATCTTCCAGCGCTTCGGCTCCGAGGTGACGATCGTCGAGATGCTCGACGCGCTGATCCCGCAGGAGGACGCCGACGCCTCGAAGGAGCTCGCGAAGGCGTTCGGCAAGCGTGGAATCGCGCTCCAG
>JACCRW010000306.1 GCA_013813345.1 Actinomycetota bacterium | reverse complement strand
CCACGAGCACGCTCTCGACCGGAGGCATGTCGAGCGTCGTCGGAATCAGGTAGTCGGTGAAGCTCGCATTCGTGATCAGGCCGTCGCGGGTCTGGATCTCCTCCATCAGCGCGAGCCCGAGCCCCTGAGCCGTACCGCCTTCGATCTGGCCCTCGACGGCTAGGGGGTTGACAGCCTTGCCCACGTCCTGCGCCGTTCCGATCCAGACGACGCGCGTTAACCCGAGCTCGACGTCGACCTCGGCGACGACGCGCATCGCCGCCACCGCAAAGGCGACGTGGGCGCGCTCGCCGGTGATCTGGCCGGTCTCGGGGTCAAGCGGCGTCGTGCGCGAATGGCGGTAGATCCGCTCGACGTCGACCTCGCCGCCGCCGGAACGTTTCCGCTCGTCGAGCGCGGCGCGGCAGGCGAGCTGGACGGCGCCCGCGGCCATCCAGGTCATCCGCGACGCGGAGGCGGATCCGGCGGATGCGACACTGGAGGTCTCCGGCGAGGCAAGCACGACGTCGTCGGCGCCGAGCTCGGTGCGAGCGACCTGGAGGATGACGTCGGTGACTCCCTGTCCGACCTCGGATGCGGCGCAGTGAATCTCGGCGGAGCCGTCCGCCCGCAGGATCACCCGCGCGGCGGTGGAGTCGTCGAAGCCCTCGGAGTAGCAGATGTTCTTGAAGCCGACGGCGAAGCCGACGCCGCGCTCGACACCCTCGCCGCGCGTCGTGTTGCCGGCGCCGCCGGGAAGCCGGATCGCCTCGCGGGGGAGGCTCTCGGGCTCGGGCAGCGGGAGCGCTGCGGCACGCCGGATCACCTCGGCGACCGGGAGGGAGCCCTCGACCCGCTGGCCGGTCGGGAGGACGTCTCCTGGCGCGAGCGCATTCAGGAGCCGCAGCTCGACCGGATCGATCGCTAGCTCGGCGGCGAGCTTATCGAGCTGCGCCTCGCCGGCGAAACAGGTCTGAACGGCGCCGAAGCCGCGCATCGCCCCGCAGGGTGGGTTGTTCGTGTAGACGCACGTGGACTCGATCAGCGCGTTCTCGACCGCGTACGGTCCAAGGGCGAAGGAAGCGGCGTTCGAGGTGACGGCGGTCGAGCTCGAGGCGTAGGCGCCGCCGTCGAGCAGGATTCGCAGCCGCACGTTGACGAGCTTCCCGGCACGTGTCGCGCGATGCTCGCACCAGATCCGAGCGGGGTGCCGGTGGATGTGGCCGACGAACGACTCCTGGCGGTCGTAGACGATCTTGACCGGGCGGCCGGTGCGCAGCGCGAGCAGGGCGCCGTGGATCTGCATCGAAAGATCCTCGCGGCCGCCGAAGGCACCGCCGACGCCGCTCAGGTGGATCCGGACCATCTCCGGCGGCAGCCCGAGGCACGGCGCCACCTGGTCGCGGTCGACGTGCAGCCACTGCGTCGCCACGTAGACGTCGACCCCGCCCTCGCCGTCCGGGACCGCGAGGCCGGACTCAGGGCCGAGAAACGCCTGATCCTGGATCCCGACCTCGTAGACGCCCGAGACCGATACGTCGCCCTCGGCCTCCGGATCGCCGTGGCGGATCACCATCGTCCGGACGACGTTCGGCCGCGGATCGTCTCGGTAGCCGTGGCTCATCGTCGGTCGATCCGGGTGGAGCGGCTCCTGCTCGAGCGCGCGCTCCATCTCGGTGACCGGCTCGAGCGGCTCGTAGACGACCTTGACGGCGGCGGCGGCGCGGCGCGCTTGCTCAGGCTCCTCGGCGGCGACGAGTGCGACCGCCTCGCCGAAGTAGCGGACGCGATCCGAGGCCAGCACGGGCTGATCGGCGAACTCGAGGCCGTAGGTCTTCTGGCCCGGGACGTCCTCGTGGGTGAGGACGGCGTGGACCCCAGGCAACCGCAGCGCCTCCGAGATGTCGAGCTCGACGATCCGCGCGTGGGCGTGCGGGCTGCGGATCGTCTTTCCCCAGAGCATCCCGGCCGCGTGGAGGTCGCTCGAGTAGGCGAACTCGCCGGTGACCTTGGGGACGCCGTCGTGGCGGGAGACGGGATCGCCGACGCGGCCCGGCTCGAGCGTACGCGCTCGCTCGGGGGTGGCGGCCGGCGGTCGTGCCGGTGCTCGAGCCGGAGTGCGGGTGGGGAGCGAGCTCATGAGAATCGGCACGCTTCCGGCACGCCGGCGTTGCGAAGGACAGGACTCGCGAGCGTTACGCTCGTAGCGGGGAGGAGGAGCGGTGGCCCCCAGGACCGCGCCGCACCCGACCCGGCGGCGCTGTCCATTCTGGCCATGTCGCTTGGAGACAGGGGTCTCACGAGCCGGCCGCCAAGCGAACCGCGTCGAAGATCTTTGCGTACCCCGTGCAGCGGCAGAGGTTGCCGGAGAGCGCCTCGCGCAGCTCGTCGTCCGACGGCTCCGGGTTGGCCTCGAGCAACGCCGCCGTCGCCACGACGAGGCCCGGAGTGCAGAAGCCGCATTGCACGGCGCCGGCTTCGACGAAGGCGCGCTGGACGCGGTGCAGCTCGTCGCCGTCGGCGAGCCCCTCGACAGTCGTCACCTCATGGCCGTCGGCCTGCGCGGCAAGCACGAGGCAGGCACAAACGAGCTCGCCGTCGAGCAGCACCGAGCACGAGCCGCACTCGCCCTGCTCGCAGGCGTTCTTCGAGCCGGGCAAGTCGAGCGAATCGCGCAGCGTCGTAAGCAGGCTCTCGCCGGCCCAGATGTCGGCCTCGCGGGGCTCCCCGTTCACCGTCACACGGATCTTCAAGCCAAGTTCCTCAAGCCAGGCACCGATCGAGCGCGCGAGCCGCCAGAACCCGGAGCGCGTGGCGCCGGTAGACCGCGGTGCCGCGAACGTCGTCGATCGGCGAAGCCGCCGCCGCAACAGCAGCCGCGAAGCCGTCCACCTCGTCGAGCGGCGCCGTCACGAGCCCGACAACCGGGCCCGACGAGCCGTAGGCGGCTCGCAGCTCACCGCGCTCCCGGTCGGCGACGAGCGCGAGCGAGCAAACCGCGATCACCATCGCGTTCCGCGGACCCACCTTCATGAAGGTCTGCGGCTGTGCGCTCGGAGTCAGCCTGACGCCGAGCACGAGCTCGTCCGGCTCGAGCGCGTTCCGCTTGGGGCCGACGAGGAACTCCGCGAGCGGCAGGCTGCGAGCTCCGCGGACGCTGCCGAGCTCGACCTGCGCGCCCTCGACGAGCAGCGGCGGCAGCGCGTCGCCGGCCGGCGAGGCGGTGCCGAGGTTGCCGCCGATCGTCCCACGCGTCCGGATCTGCGGCGAGCCGACCGTGCGAGACGCCTCGGAG
>JACCRW010000346.1 GCA_013813345.1 Actinomycetota bacterium | reverse complement strand
GTCTCGCGGACGGCAGCGCGGCCGTCGCCGGCCTCGCCGACGATCTCGATCGAGGCGTCGCTCGAGAGCACGGCCCGAAGGCCCGCCCGCATCAGGTCGTCGTCATCGACGAGGAGCAGACGCACGGGGGTCACGGGCGCCGCCGCTCGCCGCTTGAGTAGGGCAGGCGGGCTCGGACCCGAAAGAGCCCATCGCTCGCGCCCGCCTCGAGCGAGCCGCCGAGCAGCGACGTTCGCTCGCGCATCCCGACGATCCCGTGGCCAGCCCGTGGACTGCTGTCGAGAGCGGCGGCATTCGCGACCGCGAGCTCGAGCTCCTCGGAGCCGTACGAGATCTCGACCTCGGCGCTGCCGCCGCCGTGGCGGGCCGCATTGGTGAGCGCCTCCTGCAGGATTCGATAGGACGCGCGGTCGACAGCGGGACTCAGCTGCCGCGGCGAGCCGTCCACGCTAATTGCGACGGCGAGCCCGGAGGCGCGATGCCGCTCGGCCAGGGCCTCGAGCGCGGCGAGCCCCGGCGGCGGCTCGACCTCGCCATCGGAGCCGTCCTCGCGGAGGACCCGGACGAGCTGGTCGATCTCGGTCACCGTCTCGCGGGCGACCTCCTCGATCGTCTCGAGCGCGACTCGCGCCTGAGCGGGATCCCGCTCCTGGAGCAGACGGGCGGCGCCGGCTTGGACGAGGATCACGTTGATGGCGTGCCCGGCCGAGTCGTGGAGGTCGCGGGCAATCCGAGTGCGCTCCTCTGCAGCGGCGAGGCGGCCCTCGCGCTCGGCCTCTCGCTCGGCTCGCACCGCCCGCTCCTCGAGCCCGGCGATCCGCTCACGCCGCTGCCGGATTCGGTCGCCGAGAACCCAGGCTCCTCCCCAGACGACCGTGCCGAAGAGCAGCGGCACGAGCGGGAAGCGACCGTCCGCGATCCCGCCGGCGGCGAGATGCGCGAGGAAGAAGCCGGCGATCGTCCCGAAAAGGAGCGGCGGGCCGGCCTGCACCCGAGTGGGATCGACGGCGAGGAAATAGAGGGCGATCGTGGCGCCGAACGGGGGGCCGGAGGCGTAGCCGAAGCCGCTCAGCGCGACGCTGGCTGCGGCCGTGAGCGCGAAGACGCCGAGCGGAGCCCGCCGCCTCGCGAGGAGCGGGAGCGAGGAGAGCACGGCGAGCGCAACCCCGAGCGGGTCGAGGTTGCGGGCATCTTCGCTCGGCCCGCGGTTGCCACCGGCCGCGGCCACCACGAGCGTGAGGACGAGAGCGGCAACCGCGATCCCGATGTCGATGAGCAACTGCCTGCGGGGCACGCCGCGAGCGTAACGGCCCTCCGGCAGCGCCGAATCGCCTCGGCGAGGGATCCGCCTCCTCCCACGGGGGGAGGCCAAGGTTCCTCCCGTGGGCTACCTGAGTTCCGACTCCGGGGTGTGGTCGCAGGGCGACGGCGTTCGTACCTTGGCTGACATGACTACAACCCCCGCAACGGAGCTTTCCGGACGGCTCGCCCGCCTCGCCGATCTCGCCTACCGCCGCCGCGGGCGGGTGGTGCTCGCGTGGATCGCGATTCTCGCCGCCACAATCGCGATCGCCCCGCGCCTCGCCGGAGAGTTCTCCGCCGAGTTCGCGACGGCCGGCTCGGAGTCGCAGGCGGCGGCCGACCTCGTCGCCGAGCGCTTCACCGGCACCTCGGGTGACACGATCCAGGTCGTCTGGCAGGCGGAGAGCGGCGCGCGCGAGCCGGCTGTCCTCGAGCGCATTGAGCGCCTGCTCGAGCAGGCCGAGCAGCTCGAGGGCATCGCCGTCGCCCAGCCGCCTCGCGTCTCGCGTGACGGCACGATCGCCCTCGCCACCCTCGAGCTCGACCGCCCCGCCCTGGACGTGCCGGCGGAAACGGGAACGAGGCTGATCGAGCTGGCCGAGGCCGCGAGCGGCGACGGCCTCGCGATCGAGCTCGGCGGCCCACCCATCCGGAACGCGCAGGAGGGCGGCAGCCCCGAGTTCATCGGTCTGATCGCCGCCGCAGTCATCCTGCTCATCGCCTTCGGCTCGGTGGTGGCGGTCGGCTTGCCGATCGCGATCGCGCTCTTCGGGCTCGGGCTCTCGGTGCTGCTGATCGGCGTCCTGGCCGCGGTCATCGACGTTCCCGGCTTTGCGACCGCGATCGCCGGCGTGGTCGGGATCGGGGTGGGGATCGACTACGCGCTCCTGATCCTGACTCGCTTTCGCTCCGCGCTGGCGTCGGGCGCCGAACCACACGCCGCGGTCGTCGAGGCCGTCACCACGGCCGGCCGGAGCGTCCTCGTCGCCGGAACGACGGTCGTCATCTCATTCCTCGGCCTCTTCCTCCTCGGCGTGTCCTTCCTCTACGGCGTCGCCGTCTCGGTCAGCCTCGCTGTCCTGATCGCGATGGCGGCCTCGGTGACACTGCTGCCGGCGCTGCTCGCCTTCGCTGGCCACCGGGTCAATCGCCTGCGCGTCCCCGGCCTCGGGCGGGAGCGTGCCGCCGGCCACGAAACCCCTGCGGCCCGCTGGAGCCACCTGATTCAACGGCGAGCCTGGCCGGCAGCGATCCTCGGGACGGTCGTGCTGATCGCGTTCGCCGCGCCCGCTCTCGGGCTGCGCTTCGGCTTCCCCGATGCGGGCAACGACCAGGCCGGAACGACCACGCGGGCCGCGTACCAGCTCGTCAGCACCGGGTTCGGCCCCGGTGCGAACGGCCCGCTGCTGCTCGCCGCCGACCTCCCTGCCACGGGCGCGGAGCGAGAGCTTGGCGCGCTCGCCGAGCGGGTGCGCTCCGACTCCGGCGTGGCCTTCGTCAGCGAACCGAGACTCAACGGAGCCGGAGACGCCGCAGTCCTCACGGTCGTGCCGGCGAGCTCGCCGCAAGACTCGGCCACCACCGAGCTCGTGCACCGGCTGCGCGACGACGTGATCCCCCAGCTCGCGAACGGTGGGCTCGAGAGCGGCGGTATCGAGGTGTCCGTCGGGGGCCTCACCGCCTCGGTCGTCGACCAGAGCGACCTCATCCGCGCCCGGCTGCCGCTGCTGATCGCCGCGGTCGTCGGCCTCTCGTTCCTGTTCCTGCTCGCCGCCTTCCGCTCCCCGCTGATCGCGCTCAAGGCGGGCGTGATGAACCTGCTCGCGGTCGGCGCCGCCTACGGCGTGCTCGCGCTCGCCGCCGAGGGCGGCTGGTTCGGCCGGCTGCTCGGGATCGACGCCGACACGCCCGTGCCGCCGTTCATGCCCGTGATGATGTTCGCCGTCCTCTTCGGCCTCTCGATGGACTACGAGGTCTTCCTGCTCTCGCGCATGCGCGAGGAATACCTGAGCCACGGCCAAACCTCGCGCGCCGTCGCCGACGGCCTCGCCAAGACCGCGCGCGTGATCACCGCCGCCGCCGCGATCATGGTCGCCGTCTTCCTGGCGCTCGCGGTCAGCGACGAGATCTTCTTGAAGCTGCTCGGCGTCGGGATGGCGACGGCGATCTTCCTCGACGCCACCGTCGTTCGGATGGTGCTCGTGCCGGCGCTGATGCAGCTCTTCGGACGTGGCAACTGGTGGATCCCCGCCTGGCTCGATCGCCGCCTGCCGCGACTGGACGTCGAGGCAACCGTTCCCAACAACAGAAGGAGGTAGGACGAGATGGACCTGACACTGCTCGCGAGCCACACGCACGACGGGCATCACGCCTGGTGGCCGCTCTTCCCGCTGCTCTGGCTCGCCGTGATCGCGACGATCGTGTGGCTCGTGACCCGGCGGCGCTGGAGAGGCGGCGGCCCACCGAGTGGCCCCGATCGGGCGAGGGACATCCTCGCCGAGCGCTTCGCCCGAGGCGAGATCGCAGGCGACGAATATCGCGAGCGACTCCAGCAATTGCAGTAGCTGGAGCCGCCCTTCAAGGCCGCGACGGTCGTCGTCGCGGCCTCGACCCAGCCCGGCTACCCGGGTACCTCCGCCCTTCGGGCTTTGACGCCGGACTGTCCGTTCGAGACACGTCCGGGCTTTGACCCCGGACGTGTGCGTTCAGGACACGTCCGGGGCTTGACCCGGAGCACCGTATGCCTCGTCAGCGTACGTGCGGCACGAGCGAGTCGGCCGGGAGGACGACCGAGTGGTGGCTCTCGATCAGGGCGAGGACGGCCTCGCGCGGGCCCTCCTTCCACTCGTCGCTGCCGTAGAAAGCGTCCTGGCTCCGCTGCCGCTCGGCCACGCTCGCATAGGCACGAATCAGGTAGTACGAGTCGGCGTCGTCGAGCGAGGCGCCGAAGGCGACGACCTCCACGCCGCCGAAGCGTTCGAGCATCGGCAGCGACTCCTCGACGAAGAGACGCTGGAACTCAGGGCCCGAGCTGGGACTCAGCCTGTACGTGCGGATCTCGATCACACCAGCCATCGCCGCGATTATCGCGTCGCCGAGGGATGCAGGAGCGGGACGAGCGGCTGCCAGCCCGCGCGGAGAACCTCGAGCAGCGACGGTGGCGTCAGCACCTGCGCCCGGCCGCGCGCCGGCCGAGCCCTCCGTTCCGCGTAGCCCGACGCCGTCCACGCCAGCAACTCCGGGCCGACTACGAGGAACGGCGCCCCCTCCACCAGGACGAACGCGCCGTCGGGAAGCTCGCCGAACGAAGCGCGGTGGTGGCGCTGCGCCCGGTCGGGAGCAACACGCTCCGCCTGGAGCCGCGCGTCGATCGCATCGGCCCCTACTTGACCGGGGTGAAGGTCGCGCCAGATCTCCCCGAAGCGGACGTAGTCCTCGCGTCGGCAGAGCGCGCAGGGACGATGGCCGGCGGCGAACGCCGTCGCCTCGTCGAGGAAGAAGAGCTCCGTGAAGAGGCCGGGCTGGAGGAACGCTTCTCGCTGCCAGCCGCGGAACTCGAGCCGGCAGGCGATCCAGCG
>JACCRW010000292.1 GCA_013813345.1 Actinomycetota bacterium | reverse complement strand
GCGACGATGAACCTCTGCCCGTGCGCCGGGCGCGGCGATCCGGCGGCCGACTGCTCCTGCTCGCCGCAGCGGCTTGCCGCATTTCGGGACAAGCTCTCCCGCGCCCTCCTCGATCGCTTCGATCTCGTGGTGACGATGCCGCGACCGCGAGCCGTCGAGCTCGCCGCCGGCCCAGCCGAGGCGTCGCTGCCCGTGCGGGCTCGTGTCGCCGATGCTCGGGCGCGCCTCCGCCGCGAGGCGCCGCTCCGCACCAAAGCTGCGGACGAGCTGCTGACACGTGCCGTCGAGCGGCTGCCGCTCTCCGGACGGGGTCGCGCGCGGGTCGCGAGAGTTGCACGGACCGCTGCTGCACTGGCCGAGTCGGACACGGTCGAGTCGGAGCACGTCGCCGAGGCGCTCGCCTACCGCTCGCCGAAGGAGCTCGCCGCGTGAGCCGCGAGCTTGTCTTGGCGTCGTTTGCGGCCGCGACGGAATCGCATCTGATTACAGAGCCTCGCAGCGTCCGCTTCGCCCGCTTCAAGGCGTCGTTCGATGCGACAGCCGAGCTTCGACGGCTGAGCGCTCGGGGCTACCGCTTCGTGGCCCGCTCCGACGGCGCTTTCCCACCGCTGCTGGGCGCCATCCACGATCCGCCGCCGGGGCTCTTCCTGCGCGGAGCGGGTGCGGAGGCCCTGCTGAGCAGGCAAGCCGTCGCGATTGTGGGCGCGCGGGCCTGCTCGCCGTACGGACGCCAGGTTGCACGACGCCTGGGTCGCGAGCTCGCCGCCGCCGGGCTCGTCGTCGTCAGCGGCCTCGCGCGCGGCGTCGACGGCGAGGCTCATCGCGGCGCGCTCGAGGCGGGAGGACTCACGGTCGCAGTCCTCGGCTGCGGGATCGACCGCGACTACCCGGCCGCTCACCGTCAGCTCGCTCGCGAGATCAGCGACGCCGGCCTGATCGTCTCCGAGTACGCGCCGGGGGTCGAGCCCGCTCCATGGCGATTCCCTGCCCGGAATCGAATCGTCGCCGGCCTCTGCGCGGCGACGCTCGTCGTCGAGGCGCGTGAGCGCAGCGGCGCTCTGATCACCGCCGATCTGGCGCTCGAGGAGGGACGCGAGGTGTTCGCGGTACCGGGCGAGATCACCTCGGCGCTCTCGGTCGGGTCGAACGCGTTGCTTCGACTCGGCGCCACGCCGTGCACGGGCGCCGCGGACGTGCTCGAGAGCTACGGGATCGTGCCTGCCGAAGAGCGTCTGCCAGAGCTCGGAGATCGGGCTTCTGCTGTGCTCGAGCGCGTGTGCGAGGCGGCCGCGACCGCCGACGAGCTCGCCCGAGCGACGGAGCTCGGGGCGGGGGAGCTGGCCGCCGTCCTCACCGAGCTCGAGCTCGCCGGCGCCGTCACCGTCGAGGAAGGGATCGTTCGTGCGTCTCGGTAGATGCTTGTTGCCAGGAGCTCGTCCGTCTCGGGGCGTGAGCTGGAAGCTCTGGGGCGCGGACGGGTTGGATGAGCGGCCGCCAGGCCGTTCAGGCGGCCCGGGAGCGACCCAGACACGCCAGCTCGCGCACCGAGCGCGCGAGATCGTGGCAACAAGCATCTAGCATCGCCGGATGGCCGATTCCTACTGGCTCGCGGAGCCCGCCCCGGCTCTACGCTCGCGCCGGCTCGACGGCGAGCCGGAGGTCGAGATCGTCGGCGGCGGCGTCACAGGCTGCTCGTGCGCGCTCGCGCTCGCCCGGGCCGGGGTGCGCGTGCGCCTGCACGAAGCACGCACGATCGCTGGCGGCGCCAGCGGGCGGAACGGCGGTTTCGCGCTGCGAGGCGGCGCGATGCCCTACCACGAGGCGCGCGCGACGCTCGGTTCTGAGCGGGCGAGAGCTCTCTGGAGCCTGACCGAACGTGGGCTCGACGAGATCCGCTCGCTCGCCGGAGACGCCTATCGGCAGACCGGCAGCCTGCGACTGGCCTCGGACGCGGTCGAGCGCGACGAGCTCGCAGCCGAGTTCCGGGCGCTGGAGCAGGACGGCTTCGCGGTCGCGTGGCTCGACGAGCTGCCGCCACAGCTCTCGGGCTATGTCGGCGGCATGCGGCACTTCTCGGACGGCGCTCTCCACCCGGCGCGCTGGGTCCGACGGCTCGCCGAGCACGCGGTCGACGCCGGCGCGGAGCTTCGCGAGGGCTCGCGCGTCGAGTCGTTGGCGGATCTGAGGGCACCGACCGTGGTGATCGCGACCGACGGCTACACGCAAGGACTCGTCCCCGAGCTGGATGCCGTCATCAGACCGATTCGCAACCAGGTCGTGACCACGGAGCCGCTCGCAGAGCTGTTGTTCCCGTTCCCACACTACGCCCGGCGTGGCTACGACTACTGGCAGCAAACGCCCGACCGCCGGCTCGTCGTCGGGGGTCGCCGGGATGCGGATGTGACGGAGAACACCGCGGAGGAGGCGCTGACTCCGGCGATCCAGGCGCGGCTCGAGTCATTCGTCGTCGAGCTCGTGGGTCAACTTCCCGAGATCGCGCACCGGTGGGCGGGAATCTTCGGCTCGAGTCCCGACGACCGCCCGCTCGCGGGAGCCGTACC
>JACCRW010000284.1 GCA_013813345.1 Actinomycetota bacterium | reverse complement strand
GGCGGCGTCGGCGAGTTCCGCGATCCGCCGGTCTATCTCCGCGACGGCGACGAGGTGACGGTCGAGATCGAGGGGGTGGGGACGCTGACGAATCCCGTGCGAGCTGAAGTTCTCGAGATGTAGATGTAGGTGTACCTCCATCGGCGCTGCTATTCGGCCCCCCAGAACCGCTCGAATGCCCGCGGATCGCTCGGGAGCGCCAGCACCTCGACGACCAGTCCGTCGCGGATCGTGAAGAGGAGCAGCTGGTCGATGTCGAGGCTGCGGCCGTCGCGCTCGCCGGACGCCCTGTAGAGCGCTGCCGCCCGCTCGTCGCTGGCGAGGACATCGATCAGGCGCGAGCCGTACGTGCCGGCCGTCAGCTTGGGGAGTTTCCCGAGAAAGCGGAAGATCTCGCTGCGGCCGCGGTAGGTGCCCGCAGTCGCGCTCGCGCCGGGCACGTGCCAGACGGCGTCCGCCGCGAAGCAGTCCCGCAACGAGAGACCCTGTTTCCGGGCGAAGGCGTCGAAGATCCGCCGAACGAGCGCCTCGTTCCGCTCGTGGCTCACCGACCTTCTTCCCAGCGGTCGATCAGGCCGGCGACGTGATGCCGCTGCGCCTCCGAGAACTCCATCCGGGCGAGCAGGCGCCGCGCCTCCGCGGGATCGTCGTTCGCGACTGCAGCCTCGAGCCGCTCCCGCCACGGCGTCGGCTCCCGCAGTTGCCGGCGCAGCCACCGCAGGAGGCTGACGCTTGCCTGATCGCCCATGGTCGCGGAGGCTACAACGCGACGGAGTCGCAGGAGCAGGCAGAATCCGAGGCGTGAAGGAGATCCTCCCGGAGCTCGACCGCTGGCGGCAGGCGGGCGAGCGCGTCGTCGTCGCGACCGTCGTCGCCACGCGTCGCTCCGCGCCGCGACCCGTTGGCTCGAGCCTCGCCGTCTCCGAGAGCGGCAAGCTCTGCGGCTCGGTCTCAGGCGGGTGCGTCGAGGGCGACGTCTACGAGCACGCGCGCGAGGTTCTCGAGAGCGGCGAGCCGAAGCTCGTCTCCTACGGGATCTCCGACGACGAGGCCTGGGCCGTCGGCCTTCCTTGCGGCGGCGAGATCGACGTCTTCGTCGAACGGCTGCCGTGACGCTCCTCGAGCGGCTGCTCGAGCTCGGCGAGAGCGGTGAGCGAGCGGTCCTCTTCACGGTGCTGGACGGCGACGCGGCGGGCGCCAAGCTGCTCGCGCTCGAGAGCGGGGAGGCGATCGGGGACGCTTCTCCTGAGCTGGCGGCTCACACCGTCGAGTTGCTGCGTCGCGGCCGTAACCGGCTGCTCGAGCTCGACGGGAGCCGCGTCTTCTGCGAGGTCTACGGGCCGCCGCCGCGCCTCGCGGTCTACGGGGCGGTCGACACCGCCGAGTCGCTCTGCCGCGCTGCGAGGCTCCTCGGCTGGACGACGATCGTCGCCGACGCTCGCGCGAAGTTCGCGACTGCCGAGCGGATCCCGAGCGCAGACGAGCTGATCATCGAGTGGCCAGAGGAGGCTTTCGCGCGGATCGCACCCGACCACGCGACCGCCGTCGTCGTCCTCACCCACGACGACAAGTTCGACGTGCCCGCGCTGAAGGCGGCTCTCGCGAGCGAGGCGTTCTACATCGGTGCCCTCGGCTCTCGCCGGAACCAGGAGCGCCGCCGCGGGCGGCTGCTCGAGGCCGGGATCGAGGAGGACGCTCTCGCGAGGATCGCAGGCCCGTGCGGGCTCGACATCGGCGCCGACTCGAACGAGGAGACCGCCGTTTCGATCCTCGCCGAAGCGCTCGCCGCGCGCGCCGGTCGCGAGGGCGGCTCGCTGCGGGAGTCCAAGCAGCGGATCCACCTCGAGGTCGACTAGGTGCCGAGAACAGCGGTCGTGACCGGGGCCGCGCGCGGGCTCGGCGAGGCGATCGCGCGCCGGCTGCACGCTGACGGCGACCGCGTCGTCCTCGCGGACGTGAATCTCGCGGGGGTCGAGGAGCTCGCCGCGGAGCTCGGCTCGGGCGCTAGCGCGGTCGAACACGACGTCCGCAGCCTCGACTCGTGGGAGCGGCTGCTCGCCGGAGCGGGGACCGTCGACGTGCTCGTAAACAATGCGGCGCGGACGGAGTTCGGCTCCTTCTGGGAGCTCGACCTCGACGAGTGGGACGACGTGCTGGCGACGAACCTCCGCGGCGTCTATCTGGGCTGTCGCGTGGTCGGGGCGCAGATGCGCGATCGCGGCGCCGGGCGGATCGTCAATCTCGCCTCGGTCGCGGGCCAGCGCGGCGGCTCCGCGACGGGCGTCCACTACGCGTCCTCGAAGGCTGCGATCGTCGCGCTGACCCGCCACGCCGCCGCGGAGCTCGCCCGCTCCGGTGTGACGGTGAACGCGGTCGCGCCCGCGGCGATCGACGGGCCAATGGTCTCGCAGGTGCCTCCGGAGAAGGTCGAGGCGATGGTGAAGACGATCCCGGTCGGTCGGCTGGGACGTGGGGAGGAGGTGGCCGCAGCAGTCGCCTACCTCGCCTCGGACGCCGCGGCCTTCGTCACCGGTGCGACGCTCGATGTCAACGGCGGGATGCTGATGCGGTGAGGACGCGTGCGGCGCTGATGTTCGAGCCCGGGCGCCTCGACGTGCGCGAGGTCGAGCTCGAAGAGCCGCGGCCCGACGAGGTCGTCGTCCGGATGGCTGCGGTCGGGGTCTGCGGCACCGACCTCCACTCCTACAAGGGCGAGTGGGAGCGGCCGACGCCAATCGTGCTCGGGCATGAGGGCGTCGGGATCGTCGAGGAGGTCGGTGCGGACGTCACGAGCGTGCGTGCCGGCGACCGGGTCGTGCTCTCGTGGGCGCCTGCCTGTGGCAAGTGCTCGGCGTGCAGGCGTGGCCGCCCGGCCGCGTGCGGTCCTTTGTCGACCGCGTTCGGCCGTGGCACGCTGCTCGACGGCCGCACTGGGATCTCGTTCGAGGGCGAAACCGTCTACCGCGGCACCGCGACGGGCGCGCTTCAGGATCGTCTGGTCGTCGCTGCCGGCGCCGCGCTCCCGCTCGGCGACTCGATCCCGCTCGAGCAGGCGGCGCTGCTCGGATGCGCCGCGCTCACGGGCGTCGGCGCCGTGCTCAACGCCGCGCGTCCGGAGCCGGGCTTCACGACCCTCGTGATCGGCGCGGGCGGCGTCGGCCAGTTCGTCGTTCAGGGCGCGCGGATCGCCAGCGCGGCCGCGATCCTCGTCGTCGACCCGGTCGAGGGCCGTCGCGAGCAGGCGGTTCGCCTAGGTGCGACAACCGCGTGCGCGCCGGACGATGTCAAGGAGGCAGTCCG